>CAQWMM010000014.1 GCA_948907985.1 uncultured Bacillota bacterium | reverse complement strand
TACACCCCGCTCTCAGACACCAGCCTATAGCCCCTGTTAGTCCCGGCCTCAACCTGATAGCCGTCCTCACGAAGCTTTTTTACAGCCTTCCACACCCCGCTGCGGCTAACCCCCAGCTTGGCGGCGAAAATCTTTTGCAGATACGCACCGTTCATATTCAGCATAATCTCGCTCAGGGAAAGCTTGGCGACAGAAACCACCGCCAGCTGCGAACCGTCGTAAAGCAGCAGCATATCAGGGGAGCGGCCGGCCAGCAGATTTTTATAAAAATCAGTCGGGATCACGATACCGGCCATGGCCTGGCCCTCCTGAATTAAACGCTCGGCCTCGGTTTGGTTATCCGCCTGAAAGGCCACGTCAAAATAAGCGGTTTCGTCCACATAATTTATAAAGTCCCGGCTGAATTGGGATTTATCGCCGTTCACCACCACTGTTGGGATATGCACCGGCGAATCGTCGTGCATTTCATAGCCCAGCGCCAGGCCCACCAGCACCGGCACCAGCCCGTAAACCAACACCGACATCACCAAATAGGGATGGCGTTTTTTAAAGCGATAAAACCAGGCAATAAATTGGCTCATATTCGCTCGCCCCTTTGCTATTCAGCGCTGCCGCCGTCGCCCGCGCCAAAATCCACCACCGCCGTCATACCGGCGTAGAGAGTTTCGGTCATATCATCCAGACGAATTTTCACCGCGTAGGAAAGCACATCGAAAGAGCCGTTTTCGTTGGTGGCCTTTTTAATGGCAAAATCCGGATTTTTGCTGACATTGGTTACCGTACCATGGAAAACCTGCCCCTCATAAGCCGGGAAAGTCAGTTCCACCTGGCCGCCCTGCTTAACCATAGACAGCGAGGTTTCGCGCACGTTAACCTCCACCCAGGCTTCGCTGGCCGCGCGCATACTGGCTAAAGCCATACCGGTAGAAATCAGCTCGCCTTTTTCCACATTAACCGCCGTTACCACGCCGTCGGTCGGGGCGACGATCTCGGCGTGCTTCAGATAGGAGTTGGCCTCCTCCACCGCACCCTCGGCCTGTTTAATCGTGGCCTGATACTGGCTGACAGCTCCGGCCGCCTGGGCAAGCTGCGCCCGGGCCGCGGCAATATCTTCCGGCCGCGCGCCGTTTTGGGCGGTTTCGTAAACCGCTTTGGCCGCCAGATACTGCGCCTCCACCCCGTCAAAATCATTGGCCGAAACCGCCCCGGCTTCAAACAGCGGTTTCATACGCTCATATGTACCGGCGGCGTAATTATAAGCCGCCTCAGCCTGCGCCAGATCCTCCGGGCGCGCGCCGTTTTCCGCCTTATTAAGCACCGCCTGCGCCGCCTGCTGCGCCGCCTGGGCCTGCGCCAGCCCGGCCTGAGCCTGGCCTAAGGCCGCCTCGGCCTCTTTAACCTTGGCCTGCACAATGTCCGGTTCGATCTTCAGCAGCACGTCGCCAGCCTTAACCTCGTCGCCTTCCGCCACGTTCACTGCCTCAACATAGCCGTCCAGCATGGAGTTAAGATCAATCTCCGTTACCTTGACGCTGCCCTGCACCACAGCGGGATTTTGCTGCGCCCCGGCGCGGCCGGCGTTATACATACCGAACAGAAAAGCCGCCAAAACAATGGCCGCCGCCACCAGCACAATTTTAACAATTAAAGATTTTTGATTTTGGTTTTGATTTAACTGAGCCTCTGGATTCATAATCCTTACTCCTCCCTGTTTTATTTTTTTTAACAATATTTATATCTATATTTACATTTTAGTCATAATAAGAAATTTTCCAACAGACAAACCATCGAATTTGTCAAAAAACCAGACAAACCGGTTAATGTGTCTGGCTAAAAAAAAATTTCTTCGTTATATTCAAAGCCCGTCAGGCATAATTTTAGCCACAAACAACTTTTGCATAATAAAAACGGTGATTACCATGTTAAAAAATTTTAAACAGCTCTTAAATCAACGCCCCGGCCTGCCCAAGCTGCCAACACGGGTTAAAAACCTGCTGCTGTTGTTTTGCAGCCTGTTGGCCGGGCTTTTGCCGCTGCTGCTTTGGCTGGCGTTGATTTTGCTCTGGTATTATCTGCCCTGGCAGTTTTCATGGGATATGCGCCAAATCACGCTGGCGCTGTTTCTGTTGGCCCCTTTTATCGCCGGTTTTACCAACTGCCGCTGGCGGGCCGGCCGCTACACGCTAAGCGCCGGGGCGGGGCCGGCCTTTTGGCTTTGGCTGGGGCTGGCGGCGGCCTACGTCTGGTTTTTCGAGCAAATCCCCCAAGCGGAAAAACTGTTAACCACTCTGGTAATCAGCCTGCTTTTGGGCATTGCCGGGGCCATGTCTGCGGCGCGAATCAGCAAGTTTACCAAACCCAAGCCCCAACCTCCCGCAGCGGAATAAAATATGCCCAAATTTTCCCCAAATCCTGCACCAACGCCAGTTTTTAACATATAATGCAACAAATAAGCTAAAATCCGGGCGAAGGTGAAAAAATGTTAAAAAAATTCTCTAACGGGCTCAGCGGCAGCAACTTCAACTGCCTGCGCCCCAACAACTTTTATCAGCGCTGCTGCTGCAAGCTTAAGGGCGGCGCCTGGTATGTTTCGGCGCTGGCCGCTTTTATGCTCTTTGCCTATCTGATGTGGTCGCCGGGCTGGTATCTGATGCTGGTGTTGTTTTTTCAGGTAGTTGGCCTGCTGCTTTGGCTTTATAATTATCGGATTTAACGCCGTCTTTACAATCTGTAAATTAAATGCTATAATATGAATATAAAATATTATAGCGAGGTGTTGACTTATGAAAATTGAATTTTTCGGCCATGCCTGCGTCGGCGTTGCCGGCAGCAAAAAAATCCTGATTGATCCATACCTGTCCGGCAATCCGGCGGCCAGCCTGACGGCCGAGGCAGCCGAGGCCGATTATCTGCTGGTAACCCACGGCCATGGCGACCACCTGGGGGACGCGGTGGAAATTGCCAAACGCACCGGAGCGCAGGTTGTGGCGATGGTGGAATTGGCCAACTGGTTTGGCAAACAGGGCGTGGAGGCGCTGGGTATGAACCTGGGCGGCTCTTATACCTTCGCTGACGGCTTTAAGGTAAAACTGGTTCCGGCCTGGCATAGTTCGCACCTGCCGGACGGATCAGCAGTCGGCCTGCCGGTTGGTTTCATCTTCTGGCTGGACGGCCTTTGTTTCTATCACGCCGGCGATACCGCCCTGTTTGGCGATATGCAGCAGGTGATCGCGCCGCACGGGCTGGATTGGGCTTTTCTGCCGATCGGCGACTTCTATACCATGGGGCCAGACGACGCGCTGATTGCCGCCGAGTGGCTGCGAGCCAAAAACTACCTGCCGATTCATTACAACACTTTCCCTCTGCTGCAACAAGACGCGGCACAGTTTAAGCAGCGTCTGGAAGCCAAACTGCCCGGCGCCTGCTGCCATATCTTGGAGCCCGGCGAGCATACAGAAATATGAGCCGGCCCGATAACGCCGCAGAGATCCTGCAAATTATGGCCAAGGTTTACGCCAACGACGGCCCCGCCCTGGAGTACGCCTCCGTCTACCAGCTTTTGGTGGCGGTGATGCTCTCGGCCCAGACCAATGATAATCAGGTTAATAAAATCACCCGCCAACTTTTTGCGGACTGCGGCACGCCGGAGGCCATGGCGCAGCTTTCGGTGCCGGAACTGGAAGAGCGCATCCACACCTGCGGCCTGTATAAAAACAAAGCCAAAAACATCATTGCCGCTACGCAGCTGCTGCTGAATGAATACGGCGGCCAGGTGCCCAATACAAGAGAAGAATTGATTAAACTGCCCGGCGTGGGGCGCAAAACCGCCAACGTGGTACTAAGCGTGGGCTTTGGCCTGCCGGCGCTGGCGGTGGACACGCATATTTTCCGGGTGGCGCACCGCCTGGGCTTCAGCCAGGGCAAAACGCCGGATGCCGTAGAGGCTGATCTTTGCGCTTTAATCCCCCGGGAAGATTGGGCCAAAGCGCACCACTGGTTTATCTGGCACGGCCGCCGCATTTGCGATTCGCGCCGGCCCAAGTGTTCAGAATGCCCGCTGGCGGGGCTTTGCCCACAGCTGATTTAGTCAATACCGGTAAACGCACATAGCCTGGCCGCCTTTTACCAAAAGCGGCCAGGTAAATTTTTACAAAAAATTTAAACTTTTTTATAAAAAGCCCTTGACAAACTCGTCATTATGAGTTAAAATAATCAAGCAATCGTTAATTGCCCTGAGCAATCAAGGATGTCAGCCAAGCCTCGGCGCTAAAAAAACTAAAAAAAGGTATTGACAAATCTTGGTTTTAGTGATATAATAAATAACGCCGTTGCGATGTGGACGATTAGCTCAGCTGGGAGAGCGCCTGCCTTACAAGCAGGATGTCGGCAGTTCGATCCTGTCATCGTCCACCACTTATCTGGCGCAGTAGTTCAGTTGGTTAGAACGCCAGCCTGTCACGCTGGAGGTCGTGGGTTCGAGCCCCATCTGCGTCGCCATAATCGCCTTGGTAGCTCAGTTGGTAGAGCAGAGGACTGAAAATCCTCGTGTCGGTGGTTCGATTCCGCCCCAAGGCACCATGCGGGTATAACTCAGTGGTAGAGTGCCACCTTGCCAAGGTGGAAGTCGAGAGTTCGAATCTCTTTGCCCGCTCCAAAATTTCACTTTTTGATTCCTTTCACATAAAATAACCGCTCTCTTGCAGAGCGGTTATTTTATTGCCTGAAACTTTTCAACCAGTCGCCACTTTGGGGCAAAAACAGTGCGCTGCCGTTCCGACTAAAGGAACGGGGCAGCGTTTATTGGTCATTAATTATATAAACGCTTAATCTGCGCCAAATATTGCTCCCGCTCATCCCGGGGAATTAAGCGCGTCCCATCCCGGTCAAAAGTCCACATCTTTTTTGCGGGACGCTGGCGGCCTCCTCTAAACAAAAGCGACTGCCAAATTCAGCAGCCGCTTTTTGCTTAACCATTAGTAGATATTTTATAGCCGTTATAATTAATTGTACCTTTATTTTCCAAACTGCTAATCACACAATCGCCGGTCAGGTTCCAAACGCTGTCTGCATCAATCACCACATTCAGCGCCACCGAACCGTCATTGCCGCCCTGGGCGTTGGGTACGATATTCAGCGTACCGGTGAAGACGCTGCCCTCGGTCAGCTGCAAATCCAGACTGGAGATCGAATCCACTGTGATTTCGCCCTGCATCTGCTGGTGTTTAGCCAAAAACTCCACCTGCGCGCCGTTGCTGCCAGCCTTGCCCCAGCCGTGCCGGGCGCTGTTGCCGCAAACCCGCAAAAGCTGCCCCTCCGCCTGGTTATCCAGCGCCACGTCGTCCAGTGTCAGCAGACAATGGGTATTGGTAACATAAAACAGATCGCCGCTTTGCCCGGTGATACTCCCACCCTGGGCCGAAAACTCCGAAGTGCCAACCTCCGCGTCGCCCGACATAGACTGATAAATCATCACATTATGCAGATTCTCATCCGAACTGGCCCCTTTATCCAGGCTCATTCTGCCGCTGACCGTGCAATCCAGCAGTTTAATTGAATTTCGGCCCTCAATCACCAGAGCCTCGGAATTTTCCGCGTTAAGATTGGCGTTCATCACCGTAATATCAGCGGTGGAATAAACTGCCGGCGAGTTATAGCCGCGGCTGATGTAGTTGCCGCCGATCACATTCACCGTGCCGCCGCCCCGGTCGGAACGAATCGCCGCCGAGGAATTGCCGGCGGTTTCAATCGACAGATTAACCGCGTTCATGGTCGCCCCGCCGGTGGTCTGCAAACCGCCGGAATTGTTACCGCTGGTAACAATGCTGGAGTCGCTGATCGAAACCACCGTGCCGTCGCCATAGCTGAAAACCCCGTTGCCATTGGGCGCGTTGGAGGTGATTTTGCTTTTATCAATAGTCAGCATAGCGCCGTTAGTGGCCAGCAGCGCGGCGTTCTGGCCGTAAAAGTCGCCGGACTCCGTACTGGACGACGCGCCGTCCGTTTTCTGCACCTCCGCCTCCACCAGCGATACAAAGGCGCTGTCCACGCGCAGGGCATTTTCGTCATCACCGGAACTGGTATAGGTCTGGCCAGTAACAATGCCGTCCTCCGCCAGCAAATTAGCCGATGTTCCCTGCTCCACCGTTCCGCCCATGCTGGTACTGCCGGAGTTTTTCACGGTAACTGTCAAAACCCGGTTTTTCTCGCCAATTTCCAACTCCAGAATATCCCCGGCCGCCAGCTCGGCCAAACTGCCCGCTCTGGTCTGCATCGGTTCTTCCACGCTCACCTCTGCGCCGTCCAAATCAAAGGTGGCGCTCTCCTGACCGGCTTTAAAGCTATAAAGCGAATTTGGTTTGCCGCCGGCCGGCGCTTCCGGCAGGCTATTAACCGATTCATTATCCAACGTCAGCATATCCGGCTGTTTGCCGCCCTCCGCCACCTGCGGAATAATCAGGGCCTGCGCGCTGCCGCTGTTTTGCAGCTGCATGGTTGGTTTACTCTCATTTTGTCCGCTCTCCTCCGGCTTAGCGGGCGGCTCAAGTCCGCCGGGCGCACTGTCCGGCTTGTTAGCGGGCGGCTCGCTGCCAGCGGCGCCCTCCGGCTTGGCGGGCGGCTCCTGCTCCACCAACTCCCCCAGCTGCAAAGTAACCTTGCTGCCGTCAATTTCCGTAATCAACCCAACGACTTTGGAATTGCTAAAGTCTGCCTTCTCCTCCGCCGAACAGGCGGCGCACACCAGCAGCAGCGCCAGCAACACCGCAGCCAATTTGTTTTTGCTGTTGTTCATTAAAAATTTCCTCCTGAAGATCACTGTTCTTATTTAATAGGATTTTGTATAACTATATCTTAAATACTCAATGTGAAATCTATACGAACATCAGCAGAATTTTTTGAGAATAATCAATGAATTATGCAAACAAACGCCGCCGTTTTCTACGGCCAAAGACGATAATTTTAAGGAAATTATTCCCAGAGTGCGCAATAAATCAGAATTTATTTCTCTTTTTTGCTCATAAGAGAACAACTGATAGCTACAAATAAACCAATTAAAATCCACGGAAATGCTGCTTCCAAAAATTCACTAACCACACTTCATTCCTCCTGTAGAATTTCGATTTATCGGTCAGCTCATTATAACAGTGCGCCATTGAACAAACAACTCCCCTGCTTCAACAGGAGAGTTGTTTTTGCCAAAACCAGTTATCCGGCCAGCCTACATCAGCGAGGCCAGCATGGCGGCCATTTCCTCCTCCGGCGTAGCCTCGCGGTTTTCTGCGCCGCCCATGCGAGAGTTAGCCTGCTCCAAAAGCTGTTCCGCCGCCTTAACTGAGGCCTCGTCTACTTCCAGACCTTGCGCTTTCCCAGCTTCGCACTCCTTGAGCTCTGACTGAATCATCGCCATAACCTGCTGCACCTGCGAGCGCGTCTTGGCCGAGGCGAGCATACGCGCCAGTTTACCCGCATTGATACCGACCGAGCCGCCCTGCGATGTCTCGGTATTGTCCGCGTCCTCCTCCTCGGCCGGTTTGGTTTCCTCCGATTCCTCCGGCGGCGTTTCCGCCTTTTGCGCGTAATAATCGCTGAAAAGCTGATTAACAGCCGCCAAAGTATCGTCCGTAATCGACGGAAGTTTAGAACCCCAGGCTTTTGTGGCCTGACCAAAGCCTTTTTCCACCGCCGCCTGCATCTTCTGCATCATCTCTTCATTATCGCCGGCCAATGCCAGCGCCATGGAGAAAATGCGTTCCGAGGTCTGTTTAACGCCCCAATAACCGTCTTCCGCGATGGCCGCCTGCGCGTCCGCCTTTGTCTTGGCGTCCACCGTCAAATCACCGCTGGCAAACATCTGCCAAAAGCTGTCGTTTTGCGCAGCAGCCGCCGTCATGCCCTGCTTGTTAAAAATTCCGGCCAACATATCGACAAAACGTTCCATCTGCATTTCCTGTTCGGCCTTCAGACTTTCCACCAACGCCGCGCGCTCATCGGCGCTCATGCTGCCAATTTTAGCATAAGCGCTCAATTCCACTTTATCAGTTTTAGCGCTGTTTCCGTTGGTTTGGTTTTGTTCCTGCTCCTTCAATTTCTCCACAGATTCAGCGGTCTGCGCGGTCTTGCTGACAGCTATGTACTGCCGCGCAGCCTGCGTTTGCGAAACCTGCATAGAAAACACCTCCTTTTTATAATAACTAATGGCTAAGAAAAGGCCCTGATCAGCCCGAAGCCCTCCTAGCCATTAATATCAAGCCGTAATTATTCGCCAAAAACCGCCCGATAATCGGCCTGGAATTTCTCAATCCCGGCGTCGGTCAGCGGGTGTTTCAGCATTTGTTCAAACACCTTGTAAGGAACGGTGGCAATATCCGCGCCGGCCTTGGCGCAGTCGATAACATGAATAGGATGGCGAATACTGGCCGCAATAATTTCAGTCTTTATATCATGCAGCGCAAAAATATCCGCAATATCCTGAATAAGATCCAAGCCGGGTACAGAAATATCATCCAAACGCCCTAAAAACGGCGAAACAAAAGTCGCGCCGGCTCTGGCCGCCAGCAGCGCCTGGGCCGCAGTAAATACCAGCGTTACATTGGTTTTAACACCCTCGGCAGAAAGCACCTTAACCGCTTTTAAGCCCTCGCCGGTCATCGGGATTTTCACTACCATATTGGGGTGAATTTTAGCAATCTCCCGGCCCTCTTCGATCATGCCCGCCGCCTCGGTGGTGGTGGCTTTAACCTCGCCGCTGATCGGCCCGTCGACAATCGAGGCAATCTCGGCAATCACCTGGTTAAAATCCCGCCCTTCTTTAGCAATCAGCGACGGATTGGTGGTTACGCCGCAGATAAAGCCCATATCATTGGCTTTGCGGATCTCATCAACATTAGCTGTATCAATAAAAAACTTCATTTGCGAACCCCTCCCATTAAAATTATATTACAATTTTATTTGTTTTAACTGCAATTTAAGCCAAATTATCCGTGTGAGTTTATTTTGCCATACCACAAAAGCACAATTTACAAAACCATTAACAACGTACCAGCGCCAATCAACAGGCAGCCAATAGCCGAATGTATTGTAAATTTTTCATGCAAAAATACAAAAGCCAGCACCAATGTCAATACCACGCTCAACTTATCAATCGGCACGACCTTAGACGCCTCGCCAATCTGCAATGCTTTGTAATAACAGAGCCACGATGCTCCTGTCGCCAGACCGGACAAAATCAGAAACAACCAGCTTTTTTTGCTAACATCGAATATTCCGTCCTGCGTATTTGTCAGAAAAACCATTCCCCAGGCCATAAAAACAACAACCACAGTGCGTAAAGCTGTCGCCAGGTTAGAATTAACGCCCTCTATTCCAATTTTTGCCAAAATGGATGTAAGCGCGGCAAATACAGCAGATCCCAGCGCAAACCAAAACCACATAACGGCATTTTTTACTCCGCCGCGGCCTTATTCAAAGCCACCATCAGCGCGTCAACGTCAATTCCATGCGCGCTGGCGCCCTGCTCGATATTTTCAAAATGTGCGGCGGCGCAGCCCAGACAGCCCATACCAAAATCCATAAAGATTGGCGCAGTCTGCGGATATTGCTGCACAACCTCTAAAATACCCATATCTTTAGTTAATTCTGCCATAATGAACCTCCATATTTTTTAGTTTTTAATATTTTTACCAAATTACGCTTATATTATAACGCTTTAATATAGGAAAATCAAGAGTTATATATTTATAATAAAAGCGCGCTGTGCTTATATATAAAAGTTCAAGAGTGCTTTAGAAAAGCAGATAAAGCGCTATTGAGCTTTTGTTGCTAATGGACTTTTATAACCACATTCTCTTCGCCAAAATGCACTTTATATAAATCAATAGTTTCATTATCCACCAACAGTCCCAATCCCCGCTGATAACGGCGAATATCGTTATAGTACGGCACAACCTCCAGCGCGCCGGCCCTGCCCCCCGACAAACGCCGAATTTCGGCCAGCGAGCCAGAATCCGGCACCCGCACATAAACCGTGGCGTGCGGCTTAGCCGCCGGCTCCGCCTGCTGCCGGCGGCGCGGATACCGCCCCCCGCTCTCTTCAGCCTGGCCTCTAGGCAAATCCTGCCCCCGCGGGGCCTCCAAAAAGTCCATGCCCTCCAGCGCAAAGACCGAATCCACAATCACCGAAAGCCGGTCCTCGTCCTCCACCTGCAAACGGCCGTTCACCAAAACCGGTACGCCGTCCGCCAGATATTGGCGCGCCTCGGCATAAGCCTTAGGGAAACACACACAGCGCACGCTAGCCAGCTTATCCTCCAGCGTAAAAATCGCCATACTGTCGCCTTTTTTGGTCAGGCGGTTCTGAATCTGCACAGCCAGCCCGGCCACCCGCAGAAAAGTACGGTCGGCCAGATTAGGCAGTTCCGTCAAATGATGGTTGACAATCGGTTTCAGCTGCTCGGTATATTTATCCAGCGGGTGGCCGCTGACATAAAAGCCGATACTTTCCTTTTCCATACGCAGCAAATCCATCGCGTCCAACTCGGGAATCGAGGGCAATTCCACCTCCGCCGCCTGGGTTTGCACCACACCGAAATCAAAAAGCGACATCTGCTGGGAAGCCTGCTGTTCGGCAAAACGCCGCCCCAACTCCAAAGCCTGCTCATAAACCGCCAGATACTGCGAACGTTTGCCGCCCAGGCTGTCCAGCGCGCCGGAGCGAATCAAACCCTCCAAAATCCGTTTGTTAACATTGATTCTACTGCATAAATCCGTCAGCGAGGTAAAATCGCCGCCTTTTTGCCGCTCCTCAATAATCTGATTAATAATCTCACGGCCCACGTTTTTAATCGCCGCCAGGCCAAAGCGCACCTTGCCCTCGTGCACCGAAAAATTGGTGAAAGACTGGTTAATATCCGGCGGCAAAATTTCCAGCCCGGCGTTGCGGCAGGCCTCAATATAAGTTGTAACCTTATCGGCGTTCTCCATAAAGCTGGTAAGAATCGCCGCCATATATTCCGCCGGATAATGGCAACGCAGCCAGGCGGTTTGATAAGTAACGATACCGTAAGCCGCTGAATGGCTCTTGTTAAAGCCATAGCCGGAGAAGAACTCCATCAAATCGAAAACTTCGTTAGCCGTTTTTTCCGCCACGCCGTTTTGGGCCGCCCCAGCCAGAAAATCCTTGCGTTTGGCCGCCAACACTTCGGCTTTCTTTTTGCCCATGGCGCGGCGCAGTTCGTCGGCCTGACCAAGCGTAAAGCCGGCCATGGTGCTGGCCACCTGCATAATCTGTTCCTGATAAACCATCACGCCGTAGGTTTCGGCCAAAACCGGCTCCAGCATCGGGTGGGGATATTCCACCTTGGTTTCGCCGTGCTTACGCTTGATAAAGTCGCTGACCATGCCGCCCTCCAGCGGGCCGGGGCGATACAGCGCCACCATAGCGATAATATCCTCAATACGTTCCGGGCGCAGGGCGCGCAGATAAGTACGCATACCGTCGCTTTCCAGCTGGAACACGCCGTCGGTATCGCCGGCGCTGAGCATGGCGTAAACCTCCGCGTCGTCCAGCGGGATATTATCAATATCCAAATCAAGGCCGCAGCTTTGCTTGATATTATTCAGGGCGTCGCCAATCACCGTCAGCGTGCGCAGCCCCAAAATATCCATTTTAACCAGACCCTGCTCCTCCACCTGCTCCTTTTCAAACTGGGTGGTCAGGATATTCTCGCCTACCTTAAAGCAGGGCATATAATCCACCACCGGCGCCGGCGAAATCACCACGCCCGCGGCGTGCGTGCCGGTGTGGCGGGGCATACCCTCCAGCTTCATGGAGATGTCCCAAAGCTCGCGTACCCGCTCGTCCTCGTCATAAATCTGTTTCAGCTCCGCCGATTCTTTCAGCGCCTTGGGCAGCGTCATTTTCAGGTCGTTGGGGATCAGCTTGGCAATTTTGTTAACCTCGGGAATGGGAAAGTCCAGCGCCCGGCCAACGTCGCGCACCACCAGTTTAGACTTCATCGTACCAAAGGTTACAATCTGGCCCACTTTGTCCTCGCCGTATTTGCTCACCAGATAGTCGATAACCTCGCCCCGGCGCACCACGCAAAAGTCGGTATCAATATCCGGCATGCTGACGCGCTCCGGGTTCAAAAAGCGTTCAAAAATCAGTTTATAGCGGATCGGGTCAATATTGGTAATGCCCAGCGAATAGGCCACCAGCGAGCCGGCCGCCGAACCGCGCCCCGGGCCGACGCGGATTCCGTTTTGGTGGCAGAAGTTAATCAAATCCCAAACAATCAGAAAATAACCGGGGAAACGCATGGAAATAATAATATCCAACTCGTATTCCAGCCGCTCCCGCAGCTCCGGCGTAACCTCGGGATAACGCTTTTTAATGCCCTCCTCGCAGAGATAGCGCAGATAGGTTTCCAGATTATAACCCTCCGGCACCTGCACCACCGGCAAATCCACCTTTTCGTGCTTATCCAAATTCACCTGGCAGCGCTCGGCAATCCGTACCGTGTTGGCCAGCGCCTCCGGATACTCGCCAAAAAGCTGCTGCATCTCCTCCGGGGATTTCAAATAAAATTCGCTGTTGGGGAACCGCATCCGCATCGGATCACTGCGCAGGCGGCCGGTCTGCACACAAAGCAAAATATCGTGCCAGTCGGCGTCCTCGCGATTGATATAATGGCAGTCGTTGGTGCAAACCAGGCCGATATTCAGATCATGGGCCAGCTGAATTAGCAGCGGATTAGTCAACCGCTGCTCGTCCAAACCATGATCCTGCAATTCAATAAAATAGTGATCGCGGTCAAAAATATCCAGATATTCCTGGGCCACTGCATAGGCCTGTTCCTTGTCGTTATCCAGCAACGCCTGAATAACCTCGCCAGCCAGGCAGGCCGAAAGACAAATCAACCCCTCGCTGTGCTGGCGCAGCACCTCCCGGTCAATGCGCGGCTTATAATAAAAACCCTCCAGATAGGCAATAGCGTTAAGTTTACAAAGATTGCGGTAGCCCTGCTGGTTCTCGGCCAACAGAACCAGGTGATAGGTGCTTTTATCCTCCTTGCCCTCTTTCAGAAAACGCGAACGAGGCGCCACATAGAACTCGCAGCCGATCACCGGCTTAATGCCCGGCAGCCCCTCGGCCGCGCGCTCCTTGCTCACCTTTTTACATTCCTCATAAAGCTTCAGCACGCCGAACATATTGCCATGGTCGGTTACAGCCACCGCCGGCATACCCAAAGCGGCGCTTTTGGCCACCAATTCCTTAATACGCGCCGCGCCGTCCAGCAGCGAATACTCGCTGTGATTATGTAAATGCACAAATTGTACCATTTTATATCTCCATTATTTTTTAGCGCTTTGCTTCGATTGTTCCAGCTTGTTGAGCAAAGCCGCCATATAACCGTACGCCACAAAGCTGAAACAGGTACCGTTGCAGACAATCAAATGGTCCAGCAACTCAATACCAAGCAGCTTTAGGGCAGAAATACAAGCCAAAGTCAAATCCAAATCGTCATTGCTGGGGCGGCTTATACCGCCGGGGTGATTATGAGCCAACACCACACTTTCAGCCGAATAGCTAAGCGCCAGACGCACCACGTCCCGAACGTCTACCGCCACATAGTCCTGCGAACCTTCCGCCAGCTTAACGGCGCTGGTCAGGTGCCGCCCCTTATCCAGGCACAGCAGATAAGCGACCTCCCGCACTTCGGAACAAAACAGCGATGCGACGTAACTCTCAAAAGCATAAGTAGAACCGTATACCGGACGCGAACGGTTCTTGCTCTGCTGATAGCGCGCCGTCAGCTGACTGGCAAAATGCAGTAAAAAGGCTGAATTTTCTCCCAAACCGGGCTGTTTAGCCAAATCCCGGGGCGCGGCATCTAACACGCCGGCCAGCGAACCATAATGCTCCAACAGTTGATGCGCCAGCGTATTGGTATCCCGGCGGGGCAGCGCATAATAAAGCAGCACCTCCAAAACCTCGTGGTCGCTAAGCGAATCCAGGCCTGCGCGCAAAACTTTGGCGCGCATTCGCTGTCGATGGTTTTTATGAATATTATCCGACGCCATCTAAGCATCCCCCTGCTGCGCCGCCAGATCCTGCTCCTGCTCTTCTTCCGGCTCCGGTACAGCATAGAAAATCCGCTGAATAGTTTCCGGCAGGGCTTCTTCGTCGATAATCCAATAGCTGCCGCCGCTGATAGTCTGAGAGTGCCCGGCCACGCTCTCGCTGACAAAAGCATCCTCCAAATTAACATCTTTGAACAAATCCACCAGCGCCAACAAATCCGCAACCGAAAAGTCGGTTTCCACCTGCTCCATAATCTGCGGTATCAGCGTAGGCAGTTTAATAACGTTTTGCGGCTCCACCACCCGTTTAAAGACCGCTTTCAAAAACTGCTGCTGGCGCTGCCCGCGCGAAATATCGCCGCCGGCGTCATAACGATAACGCACAAAGCCCAAAGCCTGCTTGGCGTCCAACAGCTGATAGCCCGGCTGTAAATCAATATCGCCGTACCAGGTGTGGGTACGCATCCGAATCGGCACATCGATATAAACCCCGCCAATGGTATCCACAATATCCTCAAAGCCGGCGAAATTGGTTACGGCATAATAATCAATCGGTACGCCCAACAGATTTTCCACCGTATCAATAGTCAGGTCAATACCGCCGTAAGCGTAAGAGTGGTTAATCTTGGTTTTGTTCTTATAACCGGGAATATCCACCCGGCTGTCCCGCGGAATGGAAAGAGCGTAAACCCGCTTGTTATCCAGATCCAGATTGAAAATAATAATACTATCCGCCCGGCCGACGTCATATTCTTCCGCGTCGGTGCCCACCACCAAGACATTAATCCGCCCGCGCGAATATTCTTCCTCCTCCGGGCGTTCCGGCACCAGCTGTTCAATAGAGCGCTGCATATAAAAATGCAGGCCGCACAAAGCCAGCACCAACACAACCAGCAAAAAAATAATTATCTTCAACAAACAACCGGTGCGGTCCTTTTGCGGAACCTCAGCGTTTACCGTTTTCTCTTTTTTAGCCATCAGCGCCTAAATCCTTTCCTAAGTAACTATAAAATATTATACTTATTAATTATATCATAAATAAAAATAAAGTGCAATAACAATCGCCACCCTTTTTCAAGGGAAGGGTGGCCCACTGTTGTTCCTAAAAAAATAGACCATTGAAAGTTTTACTCTCAATGGTCTATTGATATTAAAATGAATTACTATTTCATTTCAACAGAAGCGCCAGCTTCTTCCAGTTTAGCCTTGGCAGCCTCGGCCTCTTCCTTGGAAACCTTCTCTTTAATCGGCTTCGGAGCTTCGTCAACCAAAGCCTTAGCCTCTTTCAGGCCCAAACCGGTAATCTCGCGAACAGCCTTGATAACGTTAACTTTCTTCTCACCGGCGCCGGTCAGAATAACGTCAAACTCGCTCTGTTCAGCAGCGGCCGGAGCAGCGCCTTCAGCAGCAACAACGCCAACAGCAACCGGAGCAGCGCTTACGCCAAATTTTTCTTCCATAGCTTTAACCAGGTCATTCAATTCCAGAATAGTCATTTCCTCAATGGCCTGCATAATTTCTTCAATTTTAGTCATGGGAATTTACACCTCTCGTCTTATTTTATTTTTTATGATGTTTAGGATATTTTTTGCTTATTCAGCAGCCGGAGCCTCAGCAGCTTCAGCCGGAGCAGCGGCAACTAAAGGCTCGCCGTTTTCTTTTTTAGTCTTAATCGCGTCAACAGCACGCACAAAGCCATACAAAGCGGACTGAATGGAACCCATAAAGCGTCCCAACAGAACCTCGCGGCTGGGCATTTTAGCCAACGCCTGAATTTCCTCGGCGTTAACAAACTTGCCGTCTACCAGGCCGGCTTTCAACTCCAAAGCCTTGTGTTCCTCGGCAAATTTAGCCAAAATTTTGGTTACAGCAACCGGATCGGCAGCATAAGCCAGCGCCGTTGGGCCGTTCAGATATTCGTCCAGGTCGGTAATTTCCAAATTGTTGGCCGCGCGTTTGATCAAAGTATTTTTAGCCACATGGTAGCCGATTTCATTTTTACGCAGTTCGCTGCGCAAAGCGGTATCCTCGGCCACGGTCAGGCCGCGGTAATCAGCCAGAACCACAGCGGCGTTTTCTTTCAGCCATTCCTGCAACTGAGCAACCTGTTCTTCTTTCTCAATCATCTGCGGTTTTTTAGACAACTCCAACACCTCCTTATTCCGTTTAGTTAATATAAAAATTAACAAAGCTCCCTGCCGAAACAGAGAGCCGAAAAGCGCGAAATAACGCCAAGCCTCTGCCTCGGTTGGCCGCCGAAAGGCGTTTAAGCGTAGCGCACCTACTGTCTTGGGCAAAGAGTTTATTAAATTTTACTAATTGAAACTTCAGCCTTATTTGCCCAAAGGTTTCAGTACGTTAATGCGCACCGCCGGGCTCATTGTCGAAGTTACCGAAATATTTTTAATATACTGGCCCTTAGCCGCCGCCGGTTTAACCTTAATCAGAGTATCAACCAGCGTCAGATAATTCTCCACCAGTTTGTCAACAGAGAACGACGCCTTGCCAATGCGCGCATGTACGTTAGCGGCTTTGTCCAGACGGTACTCAATTTTGCCGGCCTTAACTTCCGCAACCGCCTTGGTAACATCCATGGTTACCGTGCCGGTTTTAGGGTTCGGCATCAGGCCCTTGGGGCCGAGCAAACGGCCAATCCGGCCAACCACGCCCATCATATCCGGGGTAGCAATAGCCACATCAAAGTCAAACCAGCCGCCCTGGATTTTGGTAACCAGCTCTTCCGAGCCAACATAATCCGCACCGGCAGCCTCGGCCTCTTTAACCTTATCGCCTTTGGCAAAAACCAAAACCCGTCTGGTAACGCCGGTGCCGTTAGGCAGCACCACAGCGCCGCGGATCTGCTGGTCAGACTGTCTGGGGTCCAGGTTCAGGCGAACAGCCACTTCGATTGTTTCGTCAAACTTAGCCTTGGCATTCTTTTTAACCAGGCTGATAGCCTCTTCAACCTCATAAATTTTGGTTAAATCATAGCTTTTAACAATATCACTATATTTTTTGCCATGTTTTGGCATATCTCAAACCTCCTTGGTGGTATAACGGCCTAAAAAAGCCTCCCACTTAATGCAAAATCCCGTTTAGTCAGCAATCGTAATGCCCATGCTGCGCGCTGTGCCTTCCACCATACGCATGGCGGCATCCACAGATGCAGCGTTTAAGTCGGGCATTTTCTGCTCAGCAATAGCCTGAACCTGTGCTCTGGTAACCTTGCCAACCTTTTTCTTGTTCGGCTCGCCAGAGGCAGTTTCAATACCAGCCGCCTTTTTCAGCAAAATTGCGGCCGGCGGAGTTTTCAGCACAAAAGTAAAGGAACGATCCTCATAAACCGAAATTTCGGCAGGAATGATCATACCCGCGTCATTCTTGGTTCTTTCATTAAACTCCTTACAAAAGCCCATAATGTTGACGCCATGCTGGCCCAAAGCCGGGCCGACCGGCGGCGCAGGGTTTGCTTTACCGGCTGGAATCTGCAGCTTAATAACTGCTACGACATTCTTCGCCAATTTAGACACCTCCTCGATAAAAATGTGGTATGGCGAACCTCTCCCAATGGCGAAGTTCTCCCACTAACTCGGGCAAAACACAAAAAAACAACGCCTTGCCCAAGGTAACCCCTTATTTAAGATATTGACATTTTTTAAGATATTGACAAATACCCCGCCAAGTGCTTTAATCCAAAATAATTTGCATTATAAACAAACACTTTAAACCTGCCTCCCCTTTTAGGGGGAGGTGTCCCAGCGTCGGCTGGGACGGAGGGGGCTTATTCGCCAAAACCTATCAACTAGTTTTCAATTTTTTCCAGCTGCAAATTATCCAAATCCACAGTTGCCGTGCTGCCCAGCATATCCACCTGCACCTTGATGCGGTTCTTCTCCGGGTTGATTTCCAGCACCGTACCGACCACGCCGGCAAAAGAGCCGTCAATAACGCGCACTTTTTCGCCAACGCTGTAATCCAGGCGCACCACAGCCTCCTCATAGCCCATCTGGCGCAGAATCAACTGAACCTCGCTTTCCGCCAGCGGCACCGGTTTTGAACCCGTGCCCACAAAGCCGGTTACGCCGGTTGTATTGCGCACCACATACCATGAGTCGTCAGTCAGGATCATTTCCACCATAACATAGCCCGGATAAACCTTGCGCTTAACCACTTTGCGCTGGCCGTCCTTAACCTGAACCTCATCCTCCATCGGCACAATCACCCGAAAGATGTAGTTTTCCATGTTCATGGTTTCCGTACGGCGCTCCAGGTTCATTTTAACCTTGTTTTCATACCCGGAATAAGTGTGGACAACAAACCATTCTTTTTTATTTTCAGCCATCAGCGCCACCTATCAGCCAACAATCAGGCTTAAAGCGCCGGAAAAAGCGGTATCCAGCACCCAAATAACAGCGCCCAGAACCACCACCACGCCAAAGACAATACCGGTATACTTAACAACCTTTTCCTTGTCCGGCCAGTGAACCTTTTTCAGTTCGATACTCACACTCTTAAAAAAGCCGGTAGGTTTGGCGGCCGTTTTCTTAGCGAGCTTATCCGCGTTAGCCTTAACCGCAGCGCGTCTGGCCTCAGCCTTGCCTTTAGTTTCGGTCTTTTCTTTAGTTTCTTTTTTACTTTTTGCCGCCTTAGCGTCAACGTCTGCCATTAACTCACATCCTTAATTTTTCTGATAAATCGCTTATTTGGTTTCCTTATGACTTGTATGAGTTTTGCAATGTGGGCAATACTTTTTGATTTCCAGTCTGTCCGGCGTAGTCTTTTTGTTTTTGGTCGTAATATAATTACGGTTCTTACATTCCCCACAAGCCAGTGTAATAGCTACTCGCATCAACGCCACCTCCTAATCAACACTTTGCTGCAAATATACAGTGTGATACTTCATAATGATACCACAAAACATCTGCTTTGGCAAGGGTTTTCGCCAATTTTTTTTCATATTTATAAAAGTTTTTAAGGTTTCCATTTGCCTAAAGTCAAATGGATGTGTTCACACCCTGTAAACAGGGTTCACTTCGTTTCACTAAGCTCAATCTGCGCCTGCGGCTTGTACCCGTAGGTTATCGCTAAGTGTTCACACAAAAACAGGAATGAAAAAGGCAGGAGAGATCCTCGGGAAACCTCTCTTGCCTTTTCATAAATCCTAATCAATTATCCCTAATCATTTTCTGCGAACAATTAATATTTTTCGGCAAATTAACCGCCCGCAAAACTTTTTAACAACTTTTGTCCGCCCTGCACTACTTAAAGAAGTTCAAGAGTGGTGCAGATACGCGGAGTTAGGATGTGAGCTGCGACAGGCGTACTAATAGTACGCCGACAAAGCGAACAGCCTAACGACAAAGTAGATGCGCCGCTATTGAGCTTCTTCTCTACTCGTTGATGGCAATTACAACACCAGCGCCCACAGTCCTGCCACCTTCACGGATAGCAAAACGCAGACCTTCCTCAATAGCGATAGGAGTGATCAATTCAATGTCCATATCAATGTTATCACCAGGCATTACCATCTCCACACCCTCCGGCAATTTGGATACACCGGTTACGTCGGTGGTACGGAAATAGAACTGCGGACGATAACCGTTAAAGAACGGGGTATGACGGCCGCCCTCTTCCTTAGTCAGTACATACACCTGACCACGGAATTTGGTATGCGGATGAATGGAGCCCGGTTTAGCCAATACCTGGCCGCGCTCTACTTCTTTACGGTCAATACCGCGCAGCAGTGTGCCGATATTATCGCCAGCCTCAGCCATATCCAACAGTTTGCGGAACATCTCAACGCCAGTTACTACGGTGCTCTTCGGCTCGTCCATCAAACCTACGATCGATACAGCGTCGCCAACCTTAACCTGACCGCGCTCTACACGGCCGGTTACAACGGTACCGCGGCCGGTAATGGTGAATACGTCCTCAATCGGCATCAAGAACGGTTTGTCAATATCGCGCTCCGGTGTGGGGATATACTCGTCTACCGCATCCATCAAATCCCAAATCGGCTTGCAGTTCTCGCAGTCGCGGCTGCCGCAGCCACATTCCAAAGCTTTCAAAGCAGAACCGGAGATGATCGGAATATCGTCGCCCGGGAACTCATACTCGCTCAACAGTTCGCGAACTTCCATCTCAACCAGTTCCATCAACTCATCGTCGTCAACCTGGTCGGCCTTGTTCAGGAACACTACGATATAAGGTACGCCAACCTGACGGGACAACAGAATGTGTTCGCGAGTCTGGGGCATCGGGCCGTCAGCGGCGGAAACTACCAGAATAGCGCCGTCCATCTGCGCAGCGCCGGTGATCATGTTCTTTACATAGTCGGCGTGTCCGGGGCAGTCAACGTGAGCATAGTGGCGGGTTGCGGTTTCATACTCAACGTGAGCGGTGTTAATCGTGATACCACGCGCTCTTTCTTCCGGTGCGGAGTCGATCTGATCATAAGCCTTGGCCTCAGCGCCGCCGGCTGTAGCCAGACATCTGGTGATTGCGGCTGTCAAAGTGGTCTTGCCATGGTCAACGTGGCCGATGGTGCCGATATTAACGTGCGGCTTGGTACGTTCAAATTTTTGTTTTGCCATTTCTTTCTTCCTCCATTTTTGGCTTGTTTATTAATTATTATTAATAGTAGTTTTTTGCTTGCTAATTTTTAATAGCCCTTGCGTTTTTCAATAATGGTTTCGGCAACATTGCGCGGAACCTCTTCAAAGTGCGAGAACTGCATCGTATAGGTACCGCGGCCCTGCGTACGGGAACGCAGATCGGTAGCATAGCCGAACATTTCCGCCAGCGGTACGACAGCGCGGATCGCCTGCAAACCGTTGCGGCCCTCCATGCCCTCGATACGACCGCGGCGCGAGCTGACATTACCCATAACCTCGCCCATATAATCCTCCGGCACCACGACCTCCACCTTAAACACGGGCTCCAGCAGTACCGGGTTAGCTTTCATGCAGCCATCCTTAAAGGCCAGCGAACCGGCGATTTTGAAAGCCACCTCGGAAGAGTCGACTTCATGATAGGAGCCGTCAACCAGCGTCGCTTTGATATCAACCACTTCGTAGCCAGCCAGCAAACCGGAGAGCATCGCCTCTTTGATGCCGGCCTCAACAGGCCCGATATATTCTTTCGGCACAACGCCGCCCACAATTTTGTTCTCGAAAACAAAACCCTGGCCCGGCTCGGCAGGCTCAAATTCCACAACGCAGTGGCCATACTGACCATGACCGCCGGACTGTTTAACGTGTTTGCCCACGCCGGTAACCTTGTTGCGAATGGTTTCTTTATAAGCAACCTGGGGCTGGCCAACGTTGGCCTCCACCTTAAACTCGCGCAGCAGGCGGTCAACGATAATCTCCAAATGCAACTCGCCCATACCGGCAATAATGGTCTGTCCGGTTTCTTTATCAGTATGCACCTTAAATGTCGGATCTTCTTCAGCCAGCTTAGCCAGAGCAATACCCATTTTTTCCTGATCAGCCTGGGTTTTCGGCTCAATCGCCACGTCAATAACCGGTTCCGGGAACTCCATAGATTCCAGAATAATCTCGGCCTTTTCATCACACAGTGAATCGCCGGTAGTAGTATCCTTAAAACCGATACCGGCCACAATATCACCGGCGTGAACCTCGGTTACTTCCTCGCGGGTGTTAGCGTGCATTTGCAGCAGACGGCCAACGCGCTCTTTCTTGCCCTTTGTAGAATTGTAAACATATGAACCAGCTTTCAGCGTACCGGAGTATACGCGGAAATAGGTCAGCTTGCCTACGAAGGGGTCGGTCATTACCTTAAAGGCCAAAGCCGCAAAAGGAGCGTCGTCAGAACTGGGGCGCGAATCCTCTTCGCCGGTTTCCGGATTTACACCGGTAATATCCGGTACGTCCACCGGCGAGGGCAGATAATCCACAACTGCGTCCAACAGCATCTGCACACCTTTATTCTTGAAAGACGAGCCGCAGAGAACCGGGGTAATCTGAACTTCCACCGTGCCCTTGCGCAGGCCGGCGCGGATTTCATCCTCGGTCAGTTCCTCGCCCTCCAGATATTTCATCATCAGGTCCTCGTCGCTTTCTGCGGCGGCCTCAACCATTTTTTCACGATATTCCAGCGCGGTTTCCAGCATATCCGCCGGAACGTCGGCTTCTTCAATTTCCTTGCCCATATCGTCTTTGTAGATTTCCGCTTTCATGCGCACCAAATCAATGATGCCGGCGAATTTATCTTCTGAACCAATAGGCAGCTGAATCGGCACCGGGTTTGCGCCCAGGCGCTCTTTGATCATACCCACAACCCGCATAAAATCAGCGCCGGTACGATCCATTTTGTTAACATAAGCAATACGCGGCACGCCGTAGCCGTCGGCCTGACGCCAAACGGTTTCCGACTGCGGCTCCACGCCGCCAACCGAGCAGAAAACCGCCACCGCGCCGTCCAGAACACGCAGAGAACGTTCCACCTCTACAGTAAAGTCAACGTGTCCGGGCGTATCAATGATATTAATGCGATTACCTTTCCAAAAGCAGGTAGTTGTCGCCGAGGTGATGGTGATACCCCTCTCCTGCTCCTGCACCATCCAGTCCATAGTCGCGCCGCCGTCATGCACCTCGCCGATTTTATGCACTCTGTTGGTATAGAACAGAATACGCTCGGTGGTAGTGGTTTTGCCGGCGTCGATATGGGCCATAATACCGATATTCCTGGTATTCTCCAAAGAATTCTGTCTTGGCATATTATATATTTTTCCTCCAAATTACCGGGCTTAAGCCCGATTGTCTTACCAGCGATAATGCGCGAAAGCTCTGTTGGCCTCGGCCATTTTATGAGTATCCTCGCGTTTTTTAACAGATGCGCCAACATTGTTGGCCGCGTCCATCAGCTCTGCCGCCAGTTTTTCCTGCATAGATTTGCCGCTGCGTTTTCTGGTGTTAATAACCAACCAGCGAATACCCAATGTCTGGCGGCGTTCCGGCCGAACCTCCACCGGAACCTGATAGTTGGCGCCGCCCACACGGCGGGCCTTAACCTCCAGCACTGGCATAACATTTTTCATTGCCTCGTCAAAAACCTCCATGGGGTCTTTGCCGGTCTTTTCTTTTATGATTTCAAAAGCGCCGTAAACTATTCTTTCTGCCACGCCTTTTTTACCGTCCTGCATAATCTGATTAATAAATTTGGTCAGAATTACGCTATCATAGACCGGATCCGGCAGCACGTCCCGTTTGGGCGCACTTGTACGTCTCATTGTGAAACCTCCTTAAACGAATAACTAGTACCGAAATTCCGGTGATTACTTCTTTGCGCCGCCCTTAGGACGTTTTGCGCCATATTTAGATCTGGCCTGCATGCGGCCCGATACGCCGGCTGTGTCCAGCGCGCCGCGCACCACATGGTAACGCACGCCGGGCAAGTCCTTAACACGTCCGCCGCGCACCAACACAACGCTGTGCTCCTGCAGGTTATGGCCGATACCGGGAATATACGCCGTAACCTCAATATTGTTGGTTAAGCGCACACGGGCTACCTTTCTCAAAGCGGAGTTAGGCTTTTTCGGCGTTGTGGTATAAACTCTGGTGCAAACCCCTCTCTTCTGAGGGCATTCCTTCAACGCCGGCGCGGTAGATTTCTTTTCCACACTCTGACGACCTTTTCTGACTAATTGGCTAATTGTAGGCAAAACCGCCACCTCCTTCCCCGTAAAATTAGCATCCGCCGCCCTCGTTTAAGATGGTCTTTTTAGCTATTTTTGCCATTTTGGTTAAAAATTATAACCCTAAAAACAGCAAAAAGCCGCGGCTGATCTTACGGATAATAAATTTAAGATATTGTTTAGCAACCCTGCGGCGCAAACCCGTTCCTGGCCTGGCCGCCAAAGCGCGCTATTTCAGCAGCGCGACAACCGCCGCGCCCACATCAATA
Source organism: uncultured Bacillota bacterium (assembly GCA_948907985.1). Taxonomy (GTDB): domain Bacteria; phylum Bacillota; class Dehalobacteriia; order UBA4068; family UBA4997; genus Avidehalobacter. The sequence continues at coordinate 18,409 of CAQWMM010000014.1, read as the reverse complement.
CCACAAGCGCTGCCCAATTCGGCGCGGGTGGGGATGGTGATTAATTCAATATCTTTCACCAAACATAAGGCCACCACATCCGCGGTAATTTGCCGGTCAGCATCTCCGGCAATATAAACCAGCGCAACAGAATCCGATTCCAAAGCTTTGATTGTCTGCTTAACGCCAATGCGTTTTTTTGCGACTTCCAAGCCTTTCAAATTCATTTCGGCATTAACCTCCCAGAATAGCGTACTTTATTATTTTAACAAGCCGGCGGCCTCTTGTCAACACTCTTTGGCAATTTTTTTAAGTTTTTTTAAGTTTTTTAATCTGCCCCGCCCAGTCGCTAAGTGTTCACACAAAAAAGTCCTCTCCATACTGAAGAGGACTCGCCTTGTCTTATTATTATTTTTTACTGCACAGTGGCATAGGTCGCCGACACATAACCCGTAATATTGCCGCGCCGAATCTGATACCAATCGCCCTCCTTGCCAATATAGGTGGCAGTATCGCCGTTCTGCATGGAGCCAATCACATCATAATTGGTACCCGGGCCGCGCCGCACATTTACCGAATTGCCAGTAATCTTCACAGTCTGCCCCGACGCTGAACTGCTGCTGTTGTTTGGCGTGGTTGTGCCACCGTTGTTAGGCGTGGTGGTGTTGCCCGGATTAGAATTACCGCTGTTATTGCTAACTGTTCCGCCGCCTTTCAGCGCGGCCAATTCAGCCTCCAGCTCTTCAACGCGGGTTGTCAGCGCCGCCATACTTTGACCTATCTGGGTTTCCACATAGCTTTGCGTAACAACCGGATCGTCCTTATCCCCCGGCAATGTGGTAAGCGCCTTGACAATTTGGCCGCAGACAAAGCCCACCACCAAAAAGATAATCGCGGCTATAATAAATAAAGCAACCTTTCCTCTTGCATTCGGCTTAGGCACAGTAAAATCCCCCTTTTATCTATCATATCTATTATAAACCAAATTGTCGGCTTTTTCAATATTCTTTTCCAGTTTTTTTTAATTTATTTAATTTTATTTTTCCGCGTCCGGGCTGTTGTTATTGTCGTTGAGGTTCACGCCCAAAATGCCCAGCCTTTTAGCGCCGAAAAACAGCAGCGCCAGCGCGCCGGCCAGCAGGGCCAGCGTAACCCAGGGGCTAAGCAGCGGCGTTAAAATGGCAATGCTGCCCATAAACATGGTGATCGCATAAATAATCAGCACAGTCTGTTTATGCGAAAGCCCCATAGCCAGCAAACGGTGGTGCAGGTGGCCCTTGTCCGGCTGCATAATCGGTTTATGCTCCAGCAGCCGGCGAATGATCGCAAAAAAGGTATCCATAATCGGAATCGCCAAAATCAACACCGGGATTACCAGCGCAATAATCGTCGCCCCCTTGGCAAAGCCCATAATGGCAATCGCCCCCAACACAAAACCCAGCGTCAACGAGCCGCTGTCGCCCATAAAAATACTGGCCGGGCTGAAGTTATAGCGCAGAAAACCCAGCGTAGCCGCCGCCAGCACAAACAGCAGCGCCGCCGGCATATTATAGCCGTGCGACAGCGAAACCACGGCCAGCGTACAGGCCGAGATAATACTCACCCCGGCGGCCAGCCCGTCCAAACCGTCAATCAGATTGACCGCATTGCTGATGCCAACCAGCCAGATAATCGTTACCGGAATACCCAGATAATCGACATAAACAATATCGCCGCCCAGGGGATTGCTCAAAAATTTGACATAACCGCCGCAGCCCACAAAAACCAGCGCCGCCAACAGCTGGCCCAACAGCTTGGTGGTCGGGCGGATACTGCGCACGTCGTCCACCAGCCCGGTAACAAAAACGATACAGGCCCCCAGCAGCAGCCCCAACGGCTCGCCGGCCAGCGCAAGATTAGGATGCGAAATAATATATACCAGCGAGCCCGCCATAAAACCGCAAAAAATCCCCAGGCCGCCCATACGCGGCACCACGCCCTTATGCACCCGGCGGGCGTCCGGCCTGTCCACCACGCCAAAGCGCAGCGCCAGAGCCTTGGCGGCCCGCGTCATCAGCAAGCCCACCGCCAGCGCCACCAGGCAGGATATCATCAATCGTAACACAAAACTTACCTCCGCCCCAGCTTGGCTTTAACCTTGTCAATAAACAACTGTGTTTCCGGTATCCGCAAGGCCAAAACTGCCGCCGCATACACCACCACACCGGCCAAAATCCCCAGACCGGTTTTTTGCAGCGCGCCGGAGATTGGCAGCAAATTCGCCACCAGCCAAACCACCGCGCCCATCGCCGCCGCCGCCAAAGCAATCTTCAGCAGACTGGGCAACATACTTTGCCGCGCCAACTCCGGCAGCGCCTTAAATTTCAAATAATAATACATCAACAGGCAGCAAAGCAGCGCCGCCAGAGAGTTAGCCAGCGCCAAACCGCCGCCGCCGAAAGCCATTGCCTTAAACAGGGCCAAACTCAACGCCACATCCAGCACAATAGATAACGCCCCAATGCGCACCGGCGTTTTCACATCCTCCAGCGCATAGAAAACACGGGTAATTACCATGTTGGCCGCCATCGGGATCAAACCAACCGTAAAGCAAACCAGGGCCCAGGCCGTCGCCAGCGTGGCCTGATGATCAAACTCGCCGTGCTCAAACAAAAGCTGCACAATCGGCTCCGAAAGCAGGGCCAAACCCACCGCCGCCGGAATTGCCACCAACATCACCGAAACCAGACCGCCTTTCATGGTTTCGGCCAGGCGCTGGCGATTTTTACGCAGCGAAAACTCCGCCAGCGCCGGATAAATCGCGTTAGCCACCGCCGCCACAAAAATCCCCATGGGCAGCATCATCAGTTTGTTGGCATAGTTGATATTGGAAATCGTCCCCTCGGCCAGACCAGAGGCAAAAATACGGTTTATCGCAAAATAAATCTGGTTAACCGCCACGCCAAGCACAATCGGGCCAATCTCGCGCAAAAGCTGGCGCACCGCCGGATGTTTAAAATCCAGCACCGGCCGGTACTTAAAGCCTATCTGCCACAAAACTGGAATTTGAATTACAAAGAAACCAAAAAAGCTCAGCAGCGTGCCCCAGGCTGCGCCAAAAATACCATAAGACGCGCTGAAAAACAGCAGCGATACAATAATAATGATGTTGGACATACCCGGTGCAAAAGCCGAAACCGCAAAACGGTAGTGCGCGTTGCAAATGCCGGTGATTACCATGCCCACGCCCATAAAAATCACCGAGGGGAACATAATTCTGGCCAGATTGGCCGTCAGGGCCGCCTGCTCCGGCCCATAGCCGGGGGCCAGCATTTTCACCAGCAAATCACAGATTATAATTCCCACCAGAGTTATCCCGGCCAGGGCCAGCGCCGTCAAATTAATAATCGCGCTGCCCACATAGGAGGCCTCGTCCTCCCGGCCTTCCACCAGATATTTGGTCAAAATCGGCACAACCGCCGTAACCAGCGCATAGCCCAGAATGGCCTGCAAAAAATAAGGTATTGTATAAGCGGAAAGATAAGCGTCGGAAAGTTCCGTCGCGCCAAAGGCATTTGCCAGGCTGGTTTCGCGCAGAAACCCCAACACCTTAACAACCAGGTTCATCACCAGCACCACGCCGGTGGCTTTTAATATATTCTTTGCCATATTTTTTCTTCTATTCTATATTATTTCTTTTCTATTATATTATTTATTATAATTATTTATCCGCCAAAAGCCGCTTAATCGCCGCCAAAAGCGGCTGCCAACTGCCAACCAATTTGCCCAGCGGATAAGCCGCCGGACGCGCGGCCACCCCCTGCAACTGCGCCAGAACCTGCTCCGGCTGGAGTTCGGCGCTGCTGGCCGTCAGGGGAATCTGCACCTGCCGGGCGAAAGCCTCCACCTTGGGATCATAACTGAAAGCCAAAGCCGGGATACCCTGCGCCGCCGCCATAATCAAAGAGTGCAGACGCATACCCAGCAGCAAATCCGCCCGGCCAACCGCCGCCCAGGCCGCCTGGGGACTGGCACAACGCCAAATTTCGGCTGGCTGGCCACCGGCCGCAATCACCGCCGCATTAATTTTTTCAGCCAAAGCCTCGTCCTCGCCCAAATGATAAGGCAGCAAAACGGGCCGATAGCCCGCCTGACGCAGCAGTTCAATCAGACGAGCCGCCGCCGCCGGCTGCATACTGGCCCAGGGGCGCAGAGCCAAAGCAACGGTTGGCTCCGCCGAGCCCGCCGGCTGCACCACCGGTTCCGGCTGCCACAGCAATACCGGATCGCACACCAGATAATCAGGCAGGTTTATACCGGTGGGGGCCAAAATCTCCTCGGCCAAGGCTTTAGAGGCCGCGTCGCGCCAACTTAACAGACGGCATTTGGCCAGCGCCCGCCGCGTCAGCCAACGCCCCAGCCCGGTGCGCAGCGGCCCCAAGCCCTGCGCCAGAACAATGGTGGGCACGCCCTGCTTTTGCGCCCGCCGCAGCAGCGAGGTGTAATACCAAACCGAACGCACGCTGGTAACATCCTGCAAAAGGCTGCCGCCGCCGCTGCAAAAAAGATCCGCCCCGGCCAACTCCGTCCGCAAAGCCTTTTTGTCCCAACGGTTAATCGCGCGTATCTGATATTCCGCATAGGCCGCCGCCGTTTTCTCCGGCGCGGCGCTTAAAACCACCAGCTCCAGCTGCCCGGCTCCGCCCAGATTGGCGCGGAAAATCTGGCAGAGCGCCGCCAGCACCGCTTCGTCCCCAGCGTTGTCAAAACCGTAGTAGCCGGAAAACAATATTTTTTTAAGCCCTGCCGCCATCCTGTTTCATCTCCGCCTCTGCCGCCAGCCGCGCCACCTCCTGCACCTTGCGCAGCAGCCAGCCGCCGGGATATTTTAACAAATAAATCAAAACCACGCCTAAAACGATACCTAAAATCAGGCCGTTGGCCGTCCGCACCAGCGACACCAACAGCGGCGTATGCAGGTGTTCAAAAGTGTTAACCAGGCTGACCTGGCCAATAGCGCCCAGCAGCACCAACGGCCAAAGCCGCCGCCGGTAGCCATAATACAGCGCCACCAACATTAAGGGGTGCGCGAACATAAACTCCTTGGTGCGGGGACGCACCACCAGAACCTTATCCAAAAAGGCGCGGAAACTGCGCTCTAAATCAGAAACCCCAACCGAGGTGTTGCCGGTGCGCAGCATATAATAGAGCAGCAGAGCCGCCGCCGCCCCCGCCGCCAGCACCAGACCAATCGTAACCTTTTTTTGCAGCAGGCGGAAAGTTCCCACCAGCAGATAACCGGCGCCGCCATGCTCGCGGGCCAGCTGATAAAGCAGATAAATCATAATCAGCAGCAATGCGCCCAACTGGCCGGCCTTAACTCCGCTGAAAGTATTAATTGCCGACATATAACTGCGCTCGGAAAGCGTGCCCACCACCAGCGCCGCCCCCAAAAGCGAGGTTAGCGTAATCCGGCAAAGCACGCCGATAGCCGCGGGCAGACTGCGCCCCTCCGGGCGCGCCGCACCGGCCACGCCCAGATAGGGGAAGATCACTACTGCGGCCAGGGCAGCCAGCTTTTGCGTCAAATAGCCTTTGCCGATCACCAGCAGAGCCGCAAGCAGCGCCAAAGCCAGACAAGGCAGCAGCCAGGCGCTTTTGCGCAGGCCAAAGCTTTGCAGCAGCAAAACACCGCCCGCCCAAACCGCCAGCAGCGCCAACGCCAAAACCGGCTTATAAATGCTCATATCCGGCACCACCGTCATATGGTTGGTAGCCACGCCCTTAGCCTGAATCGCGTCGCGCACCGCGGTTATATATTCCACGTTGTCCGCCAACGTCTGACCGGAACGCAGACGCAGCAGCATAACGTCCATACCGCGCTCGTTAGCGGCCAGAGCGAAACGCTCCTGCAAGCGGGTATCGCTAAGCTTGGGCAGTTCCGCCTCGGATACCGGGTGCATCCGCACAATATCATATTGCATCTGTTGTAAAAAGCTTTGCAGCCCGGTTTGCTTAAAAAATTCAATCGACATCGCCGGCAGGTTCTGCCGCTGCAAAATTCCGGCCAGGTGTTTGCTCAATTCCGGCCAATTCGTCTGGTTCACACCCGGCAGCTCGTTATCGTTAAAACCAACCGCCTGCACCCCCAGCGCGGCCAGGCCGCCGAACACAAAGTCCAGCGATTCCGCGGTAACACTGGGCCAACTGCGCACTTGCACAGCCAGTTCCAGGCCCTGGCTTTTAATCAACGCCGCCTCTTCGGCGCTGAACCCAATCCCCAAAGCTGCTAAATCCGTATATGGATAAGTGGTAGAAACCACATAAAGCAATTCATCATCCACGTTCGTCAATGTATAGACGCCGTTCTGCGCTGAGGTTTTGCTCTGCAAATTATCAAAAACCACCTGCTGCTGGGCCTCGTCATAGCAAAGCACATAATTGTGGTTATTATCCACCAGCGCCTCGTCCCCATCAGCCGGCGCTTCCTCCACATTCACAATCTCCCAGCCGCCCTGCCGTACATCGTTCAAAAGCTGCGCGCCGGTAGCCAGCTGCAAATAACCGCCGTTCTGCCAGTCAACCAGCATTGGTTCCTTATAAACAACACCGGAGATCAACGGTTTGCCCGCGGCGTCTTTAAGCAGCTGCGGCAAAGCCTCCTCCACCGTTTGGCCATTGCGCGCCGCCGTATCCTTAAGCTGCCCCCACTCCAGAGAAAGCAGGGTGGTCTTGCTGGTCGACTCCAGAGCCATTCGCTGCATACCTACCAGCAAAGAGGCCAACACGCCCGCGGCTATCAGCAAATAAAGCGGCAGACGCCAAATCTCCGGCTTAAACTTCCTATTCAAAAATCAGTACCTCCACTACCCAAATTTTTTTCTACTATTATAAATATCTACAATTTTTTTTAATATATTTGCCTAAATGTATACCGTCCGTTATATGTTAAATAAATTATTTGCTAATTATGCAGAAGATTATACAACCTGTTCAGCATAACCACCGCCTCCGTCCAGCCGGTCGTTTGCTCCGGCGCAAAACGCCCGCCGTCGCTGCCGGCAATCAGCCCGCAGTTAACGCAGGCCGCCGCGCTCTCCCGCGCCCAGGCCGCCACCCTGCCAGCGTCCGGCATCGCCGCCAGCTTTGCGCCGTCCACCGAATAAGCGTGTCCCGCATGGGCCATCGCCTGCGTAAACAGGCAGGCAATTTCCTGCCGCGTTATAAAAGCGTCCGGGGCGAAACTGTCCGCCGTCTGGCCGGAAAGCAGCCCGGCCTGATAGGCCAGCAGAATTTCTTCATAATAGGGCTGCCCGGCGGCGACGTCCTTAAAAGGATTTGCCAGCTCTTTGCCGTCATAAGGCAGCGCCAGAACATTCACCAGATAGGCGGCCAACTCCGCCCGGCTGATCGGCTGGTTAAACTTAACGCCGCTCAAATCCTCCGGCAGCACCGAAACCGCCTGCAAACCGCCCACATCAGCCGCCGCCCAGGCCGGCACGCCGGCAGTGTTCACCCGTCCAGGCTCCGTTGCGCCCGCCAGCAGGGTTTTGCGGTTATCCGCATTGCTTTGGCTCACCAGCAGATAAGTACCGAAAGCATAAGACGTGCGCACCTCCACCGTCTGCGCGTCAACATCTGTACGGGTTGACAAAAGCTGATTAGTGGTATACATGGATTGCAGCTTCCGCTCAGTATCGCACCACAGCAACGCCATAGTCTGCTGCGGATAACGGCTGTTCGTCGAGCGGTAATTGGTGCCATAGTTATAAATCAGGGTGATTACATCCCCATCCAGCTTTTCAATCGGCGTAATATTGTTGTTAGAGCCGCGAATATACATTTCCAGTTCCACGCCCTCGTGCGAAACCGGCCAGGCGCTAAGGCGAATCTGCTCCGAAGTGCGATACTCCCTGTCCAAATCCAGACCGTGCACATCGTCCACATCCATAAAAAAATGAAAACTGCGGCTGGAATAACCCGCGCGCGTCCAGTAATCAGAATTAACAATAGCCGAGGCCGGCAGGCGCACCGTAACGTAATTGGTAATCATACCTAGCTGCATATTATGTTCGGCGGCGTATTCCATGGCCGCCTTTTCCACATAAACGCTTTTGTTGTTGGCAGACTCGCGCATATCCAGGTTAGCCAGATCAACCTTGCCCTGCTCCAAATTCTGTCTGGTAATCATAATCGAATCAGAACTGGTGCTGTTCGGTTTGGCCGTCCGGCTGGAACTGTCAGTGGAATAATCTTTCGGCGCAGTCTGATTAACCGGTTTTTTAACCACCGCCCCGCCGTCAGTATAAAAATACTGATATTCTTCACTGTCATTTTGGTCCTTATCCGCCGCCCAAACCGGCGCGGCTGCCGCCAGCAGCCAAACAGCCAGCAAGCAGCAAAGCAGACGCTGTTTTTTACTTCTTAATAAAGTCATATGTTTTTCCTCCTTAATTATCCCCACAACTACAATCAACATAACCTATATACAACTACCGACAAGTACCTTATTATATTATATACCCTTTTAGCGGAATCCTCAACAGTTTTCGTAAAAAAAACAGCAGGTTTTTGCATAAACCTGCTGTTAAAAATTGGCTTTTGCCGTTTTTTGGCTTAGCTGGCGCTGCCAGTCTGCACAATACCCTGTTCAATCGCCGTCTTGGCAACGTTATATTGCAGCAAAGCGTTTAAACGGCTGCTGTCGTTGGCCGCCAAATCCGCCGCCGCCGCCTGAATATCATTTTGCGTGTTCAGGCCGTTTTCATATTGCAGAACCGCCAGACGATAAACCTCTTCCAACAATTCCTGACTTTCCTGATAAATCAAATACTGCTCGCGGGCCAAACTAAGGCTTTCCAGCATCTGCTTAGCATTGGTATAGGCTACCCGTTTAGCGTTTTGGTGTTCAATCTCTGCCGTCTGCAAAGTGATTTTGGCCTGTTTGCCTTTATAGGTGTTCGGGGCAGATACCCGAATTGTATTATCGTAGTTAATCAAAGCCACTTCATAATTTGCCTCGGCAATCTCCACCAATGGCGCCATAGCAATCATTTCCTGTACCTTGGCCTCCACGTCAACAATCGGATAAGGCTCAAAGGTCAGCTGCGTGTTCGGTGTCCAGTTGGTTTCCGAATCCAAACCCATAATTATACTCAAAGCACGCTTGTCCTGCACCGTTTTGGCACGAGCAGCCTCCAAAGCCGTCTGCGCGCCGTTCACCTGCGTGTTCACCTGCAAAAGCTCCAGCTTGGTGGCCATGCCCTGCTCCAGGCGGCTCTGCACCACGTTTTGCTGGTTGCGGGCTTTCTCCAGCGCCATCTCAGCCGAATGTTCAGACTGCTCATCACAAAGGACACCATAATAAGCTTGAATAGTCTGCATTTTGCAAAGATTTTTTTGCAGCACGTTAGCGTATTCTTGAATTTTCACAACTTGATCGCGCATTTCCGGCGCATAGACAACCAAGGCATAAATATCCTGTGTCTGATTGGTACTGCCCGGAATTTGGCTATCACTCTTACCGCCCAACAAACGACGAGTGGAACGTGAAGTAGACCAAGCTGCCTGAGCGTCAATCTTGGCGGATTCCAAATCGTTTTCCGCCGATAAAACGGCCGGGCTGTTAGCCATAGCCAGCGCCATAGCCTCATCCAGCGTAATGGTGCGGCTCTCGCCGGAAAGTTCCGCCGGAATTTCCACCGTGCCCTGCGGCTCGGCGCTGTCCACCATCAAAGCCGCCTGTTTTTCTTCATAATCAGCCGGCAGCAGCTTGGCCTCGGCAATCTGCGGCTGGACAAAAAACAGGCCGCCCCCCAACGCAACGGCCGCCGCCGCCAGCGTCAATGCTTTGCAAGATAGTTTTTGCATACGACATTCCTCCTGTTTTTATTTTTTTCGATTTTTTAAACTTTTATTTTTCTTTATTAATTATAACATAAACCGGCGCGGCAATAACTAAACAATTCTGTCTTTTTGTATAAAACCGCACCGGAACATGTTGGAATTTAAGTCTGTTAATTAACAGCCGGTTCCTCGTCGGCATGCAGACCGTTGCGGGATTTAGCGCTGCGCATACCAACTTTCTTTGCGCCGTCTTCAAACAGGCTATACATAACCGGCACAAACAACAGCGTCAGCATGGTGGAAACCGCCAGACCAAACGATACCACGATCGCCATACCGGCCGCCATCTGGCCGCCGTCGCTGCCAAAAAAGGCCATCGGCAGCATAGAAAGGATTGTGGTCAACGCCGTCATTAAAATCGGGCGCAAACGCTGCGGGCCGGCAATCAAAATGGCCTGGTGCAGCCCCTTGCCCTCCTCGCGGCGCAATTGGTTAATCGTATCCACCAAAACGATACCGTTATTAACCACAATACCCACCAGCATAATTAAACCAATCATACCGGTAACGTCCAGAGCATGGCCAGTGATAAATAGGCCGAAGAACGCGCCGATAAAGGCCGTTGGCACCGAAAGGAAGATAATAAACGGCTGGCTGAACGATTCGTAAAGGGCCGCCATAATCATATAGATCAGCGCGCAGCCCAGCGCCAGCGCCATCAACAGGCTGCTGAACGCCTCCATCATCTGCTCAAAACTGCCCTCGGATTCAAAACGATAGCCCTGCGGCAGCACCAGTTCCGCATCCAGGCGAGCGTTAAGTTCATTGGTGAAAGACATCAAATCCTGCCCCACCAGCGAGCAGCTGATTGTAACATAGCGCTCCTGATTGATACGGTCAATCGAAAGCGGGCCATAACCGTTCGCCACGCTCACCACGTCGCCTAGCCGGTAAATCTGGCCGGTGGGGGCGGTCATGCGCTGGTTCAGAATCAGATTCAAATTATCCTGATATTCCTGGGGCACCTGCACCACCACGTCAATCTCGTTGCCGCTGTCCTCGGTATATTTAGTAGCAGTTACGCCGCTGACATAGCTGTTAACGTAAGAGGCCACCTGCGGCACCGTCATACCCAGCTGCGCCGCCTTGTTAGAATTAATAACCAGATTAAGTTCCGGCAAAGCGTCGTCCAGGCTGCTTTCCACCTCGCGCGCGGCCGGCATACTCTCCATAATCGCGGCCACCCGGTTACCCAGTTCGCGCAAAGTATCCAAATCCTCGCCGTAAATGCTCAAAGACGCGCCAGAACTGGAAGAACTGCTCATACTCATCATATCGCCCACGCTGACGCTCACTTCAACGCCGGCCAAATCCGTCAGACGGCTGCGCAGGTTATCTGCCAACACATTAATATCAGATTGGCGTTCGCTTTCTTTTTTCAGCGTCAACATATACTGGGCAATATTTTCGCCGCTGCCGCCCATGCCGGCCTGACCGCCCACCAACATCATATTGTTGGTCAGATCCTCGCCCAGCACTTCATAAATAATCTGCTCGGCGCGCGCGGCCACCTTGGCTGTTTCTTCCTTAGCCGTGCCGTCTTCCAGGGTGATATTAACCGTCATTTGATTGCTGGCTGTAGATGGCATAAACTCAAAGCCCACCACGGCCAACAGACCAAAAGAAACAACCAGCAAAGCCACAATCGCCAGAACTGTGGTTTTGCGCCGGCGCAAAGCCACCACCAACATTTTGTGATAAACCTTGCTCAAATTTTCAAACCACCCGGCCACCACATTCTGTATTTTGCCAATCAGCGGCTTTAAGCCTTTGCCCTCGGTGCTGTAACTGGCCTCCGGCCGCAACAGCGTTGAACACAGCATCGGCACCAACACAATGGCCGAAACCAAACTGGCCAGCATGGCAAAAGTAATGGTTAACGACATATCCTTAAACATCACCGCGGCCATACCCTCGGTAAAGCCAATCGGCAGGAACACCGCCACCGTTGTTAAAGTGGAAGAAATAACAGCCAGCAACATTTGGCTGGCGCCCTTAACCGCCGCGTCAAAGCCGCTCATACCCAGCGTGCGCAAACGCTGAATGTTTTCCAGAATAACGATTGAACTGTCCACCATCATACCAGCGCCCAGCGCCATACCGCCCAGCGTCAGCACGTTAAACGTCATATCGCAGAAATACATCAGCATACAAGTAGCAATCAAAGAAATTGGGATAGAGATAGCAATAACCAGCGTACTGCGCACACTGCGCAGGAAGATAAACAGCACCAACACCGCCAGCAGCGCGCCGGTCAACAAGCTGTTAACCAAGCTGTCAATCGACATTTCGATCATCTCGGCCTGGTTCATTGCCACCGTAATCTGCAAATTGCCGGGCGTGGTTTGCTGTAGTTCTTCGCAAACAGCCAAAACCGCGTTGGCGGTAGAAACCGTATTGGCGTCGCTCTGCTTGGTAATCGCAATATACATTGCCTCGTGGCCGTTCTGATAAACGTCAAAATCGTTTTCTTCCTGCGCCAATTCCACGCTGGCAATATCCTTTAGCTTAACCAGACTGCCATTGGGCAGGGTTACGTCCACATTTTCAATATCGCTTAAGGCCGTATATTTGCCCATCAAACGAATTGTCATATTCTTGCCGCCGTCCACCACCTGGCCGGCCGCCATATTCATATTATTAGCCTGAATGGCTCCGGTAATAGCCTGAATAGAAAGGTTATAATTCTCCAACACCGCCGGGTTCACGGTAACATTAACCTGATTAACATAACCGCCGCCCACCGTAACTGAGGCCACGCCGGGCTGCCGCTCCAGCTTGGGGACAATATCATCTTCCAAGGTCTGTTTCAGCTCGGCCAGGCCCGAATCGCTGTTTACGGCCATCATCAAAATCGGCATGGAGTTCATGTTCATCTTCATAACCATGGGCGCGTCCGCGCCGTCCGGCAGAAAACTTTCCATCATGGCCACCCGCTCCCGCAGGTCAATGCCAGCCTGATCCAAATCCGTTCCCCAGTCATACTGCACCATAACCATAGAACTGCCGGTTGACGACATGGAATAAATATCCTGTACGCCCTCCACGCCGGCCACGGCGGTTTCAATAGTTTCCGTAATCATGGTTTCAACTTCTTCACTGCCCGCGCCGCTGTAGGTGGTCATCACCAGCGCCACCGGGATCTCCATATCCGGCATCAAATCCATGCCCAAACGGCTGAACGAAACCAAACCCAGCATCACGATGCAGACGAAGATCATCATCACCGTAACTCTGCGCTTAACCGCTAATTTAATTATGTTCATTTAGATATCCTCCGCTGCCGCCGGCTATTGCTGAGCGCCGCCGTTTTCCTCATTATCCGCCGCGCCGCTGTCTTCCGGCTCCGCTGCGTCAGCAGCGTCAGACGCATCAGAGGTTACAATACGCACCGCGGCTCCGTCCGTAAGCAAATAAGCACCCACCGCGACAACCTGTTCGCCGTCATTCAGACCGCTTAAAATTTCAATATTATTATCATCAGACAAACCGGTTTCCACCTGGCGCAGATGCGCAACATTCTGCTCATCCACCACAAAAACCTCGTTATTGTTATTAACCGCGCTCTTGGGGATAATCAGATTTTCAGCCGCCGACTGTTCCCGAACCACGCTGACTTCGGCAAACATACCGGCCATAATCTTATGTTCCGGGTTATCAATCGTAATTTCCACCGGATAAGTCATCGTTGCGTTAGCCGCCACCGGCATGGAACTAACCCGCCCGGCAAAAGGCTCGCTGCCAGCCGCGTCAATCTTCACCGTAACCTCCATGCCCTGCTCCAGGCTGCCCAGCACGGTTTCCGTAACATTAGCCACCAGTTTAACCTTATCAACGTCTACCACGCGCGCCACATAATTACTGCCGGCCATATCGCCAGGGTTCACGTTAACCTCAGCCACCACGCCGCTGATGGTAGAACGCACCGTGCAGTTGTTAATCTGATCCTGAATCTGCTGAACCTGCAAGCGCGCGCCCTCCAAGTTCATGGTTTTAACCGTGGTTTCCGCCTGCTCATACTGCGCCAGCGAAACTGCCCCCTCCGCATAAAGCGCCGCGTAACGGTCGCGGTTCTTCACCGCCTCCTGATAAGAGGTATTCAGCGTGTCATACTGGCTCCGCGCCAAAGCCAGGCTGGTTTGCAAATCTACCGTATCCAGCTGGCAAATAGGCTGGCCGTTGCTGATATAGTCGCCCACCTGCACACTAACCGAGCGCACCACGCCCTGCGCCTTGGGGATCACATAAACATCGTCGGTAGCCGCCACATTGCCCCGAACCACCGTAGAGTTCACAATAGAGCCCGTCGCGGCTGTCGCAACCTCCACCGCAATCCCCGGCTCCGGTGCGGACTCGCCATTCTGCGCGTCGCCGCCGCAGCCGCCAAGCAAAAGCAGGCCCGCCAGCAACAGGGCCAGAAAACTTAGAGAACCTGGTTTTTTGACTAAATTTTTCATATTTAATTCCTTCCTTAAGATATATTAGATCATTAATTCGTCAAGCGCCTTTAGCGAACAATAATTGTTACACGCAAATTATACAAAAGCAATATAAACTAAAGTTTAATTTAATATTAACTGGCGAAAAAAAAATTAGCCCGCTAACCATTTTCTGTCAGAAATCCGGCGCGAGCTAATTTATTAAATGCTTTTAGTTCAAATACGGCTTAAACAGCGTCAATAACCAAAATATATGCCGCTTCAATACCGGTGTAGTTAGAGCCGGTTTTTTTAGTATAGCGCACGCAAACCCGGTCGCCGCCATAAACAGTGTCAATATATTCCACCTTATAAATCGTGCCGTCCGAGCGAACAGAAACCTTCATGATCACTGTATCCGCCGCAACAATAAACGGCAGTCCGCCCTCTGTATAACAAATATCGCCGGCTATCCGCACAATATCGCCGTTGCCATAAGTGCCGCGGATTTCCTCGGCCATGCGGTCCACCGGATAAGCGCTCACCCCGCTGGCGCGATATTCATAAGCATAGAGCACATCAACCTGCGGCCGCTCGCCGCTCTTGTCCGCATTATGCCATTCATAAAAATTCTCATCGCCGTAGAATTTCACCGCCAGACCATTCTCGCCGGTGCCGTAGGTTTCCACAAAACCAAACTGCTGGCCGCCCGCCCCGCGATAATCGCCAATCAACAGGCAGCTGACGGTTTTGCCGTCGGCCACATACTGCAAAGGCGCGCGATAATCGTTGCTGCGCAGATCCGCCACATAAGTACTGGCATACAGACGGTCAACGCTAACGCTGCTAACGCCGCCGGAACTGTTCATCAAAAACACTTCCGTAGCGTCGTCTAACAGCAGGTTTTTGCCGTTCAGCTTAATCTGGCTGCCGGCCACCTCCGCCTCGTTCTGATTGTGAGTATTAATATTCTGACGGGAAACGCTGACCACCGCATTATCAGCGTTTACGCCAAAGTGAACCAGCCGTCCCGGGCCGCATTCGCTCTTGGCCGTCTGCCAATCGCAGTTAGCCGCCAGTTTATAGGTATGCAGACCCTCGTCAGCGCTGCTAATAGTAATCTGTTCCGCGCCCAGCTCGGTAACCACGCCGTAATCATAGATAACAGCAACGGCCGGCTGTTCTTTGGTCGGCTCTTTAACCGGCTCTTCAGCGGTATTCTGTCCGGCCATCGGCAAAGCCAGCATCCGGGCGACATAGGCCGCCGCCTGGCCGCGGGTGCAGGCCGCATTAGGATTGAAAACACTGGCCGCCGGCAGCAAACCAATTTCTTCCGCCTTAGCCAGATAATTTTCCGGCCAGTGCAGTTTTGCCATTTCCCCCTCGGTATAGCCCAGGCCGCGCACCAAAACCGTCAGAACCTCCGCCTGGCTCACCGTATCGTTCGGGCGGAAAGTGCCCTCGGCATCGCCTTTCATCAGCCCCAGCGCCAGCGCGTTAGCCACGTCTTTAACATACCAGGCAGCCGCCGGCACGTCGCTGAAAGCAATTTCCTGCACAGCGCCCAAAGGGGTATTGGTTTTGGCCGTCAGCGCCAGAGTCGAAACCTTGGCGAACTCGGCGCGGCTAATGCTGTCGTTCGGACGGAAAGTATCGTCAATATAGCCGTTTAAAATCTGTTTTTCCGCCAGCTCGTTGATTGCCTGCTGGGTTGCCTGGCTGCAAGCGTCAATATCGGTGAAAGCCAGCGCCTGTCCGGCCAGAACCAAAGTCAGCAAAAATGCCAGGCCAATAATCTTCAAGTTACGCAATTTTTCTCACTCCCTTAACAAACTAAATTTTATCACAGGTTTACATATATAATTACAAATTTTTTTAACTAAAACTTGCAAAATTTGTCCGCCAACAGACGCTTATTGGGGCAGCTTTTTTTCCCGGCGGCCGTCGGTCATCTGGCGCTGATTAGCCTCGGCCAGGCGTTTTTTTGCTTTGGCCTGCCGGTTAACCAGCATAGCAAACCGGGGCAGCGCCATCATCCGGCCAAAACGCCACGGCTCCTTAAGCAGCCGCCAGAGCCATTCCAAACCAAGGCGCTGAAACACCTGCGGCGCGCGTTTCAAATTGCCGGAGATAACGTCAAAACAACCGCCCACGCCGATTACCAGCGGCACCCTAAGCCGGCTGCGGTTTTCGGCAATCCAGAACTCCTGCCGGGGAGCGCCCAGCCCCACAAATAGAATGTCCGGCTTTTTCTCGTTAATCTCGCCGATAATCCAGGCCTGTTCATCTTCATTAAAATATCCGTCGTGGCAGCCGCAAATCAGGCTGCCATATTGATCCCGCAAGTTTTGGCCGGCCTGCTCCGCCACGCCGGGTTTGGCCCCCAGCAAATAAATCTGCCAACCGCAGGCCGCGCTTTGCCGGCAAAGCTCCTGCATCAAATCAATACCCGTAACCCGCTCAATCTGCCGGTTGCAAAGCTTTTGCGCCGCCATCACAATACCGCTGCCGTCCGGCGTTACCAGTTCCGCCTGGTTAATAACCGCCAGCAGTCTCTCGTCCGTCTGCGCCTTATATAAAATTTCCGCGTTCAGAGTTACAATCTGGTGCAGCATCGGTTCGCCGCCTGCCGCCTGCCGCCCCACGTCAATCAAAGCGGCAGCGCTGCAAACAGTTTCCACCATATCATAATCGCTGATCTTTGCGCCCAGAATTTCCATTTCCGCCATAAATCAATTTCCTCCAGCCGTACCATTATTGTCCGCCGACGGTGTTGTTCCCGCCGCGGGCTGTTCCGGCTCCACATTATAGGTAAAGTTTTTCATCTGTTCCACCAGCTCAGCCGTTTGATTGGAGAAAGCCTGCCAATAGCTGATACCGTTTATCGAGGTGCCGTCGCCCGGCACCATAGCCGAATTAAAGGTTACGCTGCTAACATCCTTAAAAACATTAATCAGCGAGGTCAGTTCCGATAAGCTGAAATCCGTCGAAACATATGTATTGATCGTGATAATCAGATTAGGCAAACGCAGAATTGTACCAGTGCTCATCACCTGATCCAGCACCGCGCTTAAAAATTTCTGCTGCCGTTCAATACGGCCAATATCCGCCGTCGGCGTGCCGCGCCAGCGCACATATGAAAGCGCCGCTTTGCCGTCCAAATGCTGCTGCCCGGCCTGCAAGTCAATATTTTCCGCAGGATAATACATGCGCTGCTCCACATTATAATCCACGCCGCCCAGCGCGTCGATAACATCCGCAAAGCCCTGAAAATCCACCGTAACATAGCGGTCAATCTCCACATCCAAAAAGTTCTCAATGGTTTTGCGGGTAAGCGTTACGCCGCCATAGGCAAAAGCATGATTAATCTTGGTTGTGCCCTTGCCCTCCGCCAGTTCCACCCGGGTATCCCGGGGAATAGAAAGCAAATTAACCGCCTTTTTTTCGGCGCTGACAAAGGCCAGCATAATTGTGTCGGAACGCCCGGAGGTTTCGCCGTCGCGCATATCACAGCCCATCAGCAGCACCGTAATCGTGCCGTCCTCGCCAAAATAATCAGGAGGGGCCGCCGGTTGAGTTGTATGATCCTCCACATAGTTATCCGCCGTAACATAAGGCACCGTGATTGGATTAGGCTGCTGACAGCTATACCAAAAGCCCAGGTAAAAGCCGCCGCAAATCAGCAGCAACAACACCAGCCAAAACCAGGCTTTGGCCTCAGGCGAGAGAAAGCCAAAATGCCTGCCCCACCAACTGCCTTGATTTTCTCTATCTGACATTTTTTTTACTCCGTTTCTTACAGGCTGAATATTTTTATCCGGCAATACTACTGCGCAACATACAGCAAAGCCACGATTGTTCTAGTTTCTTTACTCCGTTTCTCACAGGCCGAATTTTTTATCCGGCAATATTACTGCGCAACATACAGCAAGGCCGCCATTTTTTCCGCATTGTTCCAGCTAAGGCTGAAACCCAAATTTTCCGTAACCACCCGCAGCGGCACCATAACCCGGTCGTTGCGCATTTCCGGCGCACAATCGGTGCTTAAAATCTGGCCGTTCACCTGCACCTCGGCCCGCCCCAGCCACAACACAACCTCCCGGCCGCTTTTGGTATAAACCACCCGT
>CAQWMM010000013.1 GCA_948907985.1 uncultured Bacillota bacterium | reverse complement strand
AAAAACATTGCCAAAATAGAAAGTATATGCTATAATATTTATACTCCTATTTTGGAGGGCTTAGAGTAGTCGCGTTAACTTTGTCGAGTAGCGGCTACTCTTAATTTTTTTTGTCCGCCTCAACACCAATAAGCAATAATTCGAGGCACGTTTTTTTACTCTCTCTACTATACCGCATAATTTTTTCTTTTTCCTCCAAAGTTGCCCTTATATGAATACTGGCATTTTTGGGATTGGCTTTGGGCGGACGCCCTGTTCTTGGGGACATATACTCACCTCACTTTCAGTGTCCGCTATAATTATAATGATGCGCACACAAAAAGTCAAGACTTTTTTTGAAGAATAGAAAAAATCGTTGCTTTAAATTGTTCCCTCCGTCCCGGCAAAACTGGATTACAGAGAGCGTTAAAATTTTAGCTTACAAAAACATTGCCAAAATAGAAAGTATATGCTATAATATTTATACTCCTATTTGGGGGGTTGAGTAGTCGCTTTAACTTTGTTGGGTGTGGGCGGCTACTCTTAATTTTTCAATTCCGAAAAAAGCTTTTCAATCCCTAATCGCAACACTGCAACCCTGGTTTCTTGGTAATGATCTACCAAAATATCAAGTTTTGCAAGTGTTTCCTCATCTAGTCTGACGCCTAGTTGCTTAACTTTAGGGTTCGCTGATTTCGGTCTGCCTGTTCGTGGCGACATTCTTTCACCTCACTTTCTGATTACCACAAATATATTATACATTCTGATAATCAAAAAGTCAAGAGTTTTTTGAAGAATAGAAAAAATCGTTGCTTTAAATTGTTCCCTCCGTCCCGGCAAAACCTGATTACAGAGAGGGTTAAATTTTTTAGCTTGGGGAGTGGACAAAATGCGTTGTTTAAGTCGGAGAGGGCGTGGAATTGTATAAAACTACTCGTTTGGCCACTCCCTTAGCTTACAAAAACATTGCCAAAACAGAAAGTATATGCTATAATATTTATACTCCTATTTTGGGGTTGGGCACTCACATTGGCTTGTCAGGGCGTGGAGGGTGCTCTTTTTATTGTTTTAATTGGCCTTTCACCAGTTTTATTCCCCTTTCTATCACGTTTACCCGCGATATATTCAAGGCCTCCGCACATTCCTGCAAATCTTTTGCAGTTTCTTCTGAAATGCGAATATTCATTTTTATATTCTTGGGATTTTCAACCGGCGGCCGTCCTGTTCTCGGCGACACTTTTTCACCTCCTATTTTCGCCTCTGCAATAATTATAATATTGCCTCTGCAAAAACTCAAGAGTTTTTGTGAAAAAAGTTTTTCGTGTCAAAACAACATTTCTCAACATTTTTTGCCAAACGGAAATAAAGATCCTGTCAGAAGCGGGCGTTTTGCTTTATGCTAATAAAAAAAGGACTTGATTAGCATGAAAACAGCAGAAAACAACTATCCCGACGCCAATTTAACAAACTTTCGCCAACAGCTCGCCCAAAATATGGACCTGCTCCATTCAGTTAAAAACAGCCTGCAAAATATCGGCGGTCTGTTATCCATTCTGGCTCTAAAATGCGATCAGCAGGGGATTCGCCTGCAAAGTATGGAGCCAATACGTCTGGAGTTAAACGAAACTGTCGCCCGCCTGACCGAATATCTGCAACAACCGGCAAAAGCAATCAACATCAGCCGCTGTTCCCTAAACCAGCTGATCCGGGAAACCGCCCAAAGCCGGCAGGCCCAGCTGACAGCCAGACAAATCAACCTGCAAACCCAGCTGGCCGAAGATCTGCCGACTCTTTATCTGGACAAACCAGGCCTCCAAAAGGTTTTGTTGAATTGTCTGGACAACAGTCAGGCGGCCATTCTGGCCAAGGCCCAGCCGGGAGGTCAAATAATTATCAGCACCAGACGAACGGACGACACCGTGCAGATTTTGCTGGAAGATAACGGCTGCGGCCTGACGATGGAACAGCAGGCCAGAATTTTCACGCCGTATTACACAACCAAAAACGGCGGCAGCGGTATCGGCACGGCAATCAGCCAGGCCGTCGTCAAACTGCACGGCGGCAGTATCTCCGCTAAGGGCCGGCCCGGTATCGGCTGCCGCGTGAAAATTGAACTGCCCGTGCAAGGCCGACAGAACTTTAACAGCGATGATTTATATTCGGAAATTGCCAATATGCTGTTGTAATTTTCCACATTAGCAATAATATTTTAGCCGGCGTTTTTTAACCAAACGCCGGCTAAATTTTTTCCGAGCCTTAGCCTGTCCAAATGGACAGACTGATCTATTGCATTTTTTTTACTTTGGTAGTATAATAGGTTAAAATGCAACAAGGAAGTCGATTGATCATGCGGTTTAGCAAGCTTAGGCCCAAAACCCAGGGAATTTTATTAATAATCTCCTCGGCCTTTTGTTTTGCCCTGATGAGCGCCATGGTGCGGCTGGCCGGCGATTTACCGACACTGCAAAAATGCTTTTTCCGTAATCTGGTATCCATTCCCTTTGCTTTGGCCATCCTTTGGCAGGAAAAGCCCAACCTGCGCGCCGAACTGCGCCACACGCCCGGCATGTTGCTGCGCGCCGTTTGCGGCACGGTGGGGCTGGTTTGCAATTTCTACGCCATAGACCATATGCTGCTGGCCGACGCTTCAATTCTCAACCGGCTTGCGCCATTTGTTACGGTACTGTTGTCCTGGCTGTTTCTGAAAGAGCGCATTAATCATGTGCAGGTCGGCTCGATTCTGGTTGCCTTTATCGGCGCGCTGTGCATCATCCGGCCCGGGTTTGGTTCGCTGAACTCGCTGCCGGCGCTAATCGCAACGCTGGGCGGTATCGGGGCCGGTTCAGCTATGGCGGCGGTGCGCTGGCTGACGCAAAAAGGGGCCGATAAGGCCCTGATTGTTTTTGTCTTTTCCGTCTTTTCCAGCCTGCTGATGGTTCCCTACATTATTTTCAATTATCAGCCGATGACCTGGAGCCAAACTTTTATTTTGCTGCTGGCTGGTTTGGCGGCCACCGGCGGCCAATTCAGCGTAACCTACGCCTACGCTAAGGCCCCCGCCCGCGAAATATCCGTTTTTGATTATACCATAGTTATTTTTTCCGCCCTGCTGGGCTTTATCCTTTTCGGCCAAGTCCCGGATTTAATCAGCTGGCTGGGCTATACTATTATTATCAGCGTATCCTTACTGATGTTTATTTACGACATGCAAACCGATTAAAATATTTGTTGGAAAAGAGGTATCGCTATGACAAATATGAAAATTATCTATTGGACAATGACCGGCAACACGCGGATTATGGCGGATTGTCTGGCCGAGGGAGCCAAACAGGCCGGTGCGGAAACAACCGTCAAAGAGGTTGCCCAGGCCTCGCCCCAGTGGGCTTTAGACTGCGACCTGCTGGCCTTGGGCTGCCCGGCTATGGGCCTGGAATCGCTGGAAGAAAACGAGTTTGAACCTTTTTTGGCCCGGCTTTTGCCGGACTTGGCCGGACGCAAACTGGCGCTTTTTGGCTCGTATGGCTGGGGCGGCGGCGAGTGGCTGCGCAGTTGGGCGGAGCGGGCCAGACAGGCCGGAGCCGTTCTGTACCAGCCGGACGGTTTGGCCGTATGCGGCCGCCCGGACGGGGACGCTTTACAGCAATGCCTGGATTTCGGCGCGGGCTTCGCCAAATTTTAATCAGCACAAGCGCCGCCCCTTTTCAAGGGAGGGGCGGCGCGCTGTTGCATCGCTTAATCAGGCAGTTGCCCCAAAGGCTGGCTGCTTTTTATTATTTTGGCTTTTTTATTTTTCTTTGGCGTGCTCCAAACACTGATTAAACAGCTGGCCGATATGATCGTCATCCAGAGAATAAAAAATTTGTTTACCCTCCCGGCGAAACTTAATCAGCCGGCTGTTGCGCAAAGCCGCCAGCTGATGCGAGATTGCCGACTGCGACATCTGCATAAGCCCGGCCAAATCCCGCACGCAAAGTTCCCGCACCAACAGAGCGCTGATAATTTTCAGACGGGTGGGATCAGACATCATTTTGAACAGCGACGACATTTCGGCAATTTCATTATCCGGCAGCAAACCATCCCATGATCGCTCATTATCACCTTGCACGCATAAGCACCTCCTGCCTTTTTCTCTCATATTGTAACACATATTTAACGGTTTGTCCACTCCCTGCGGCAACAAAATCCTGTGCCCGGCGGATATTGCGCAAGGCAGGGCGCGCTTAGATAAAAACAAAATATTTCTTACACTTTTTCTAAAATTTATATATATTTTTTTACCAATATGGTGTATAATTAAAGCGTCCCGACTTGCATAAGACAAAGGAGAAAATCTATGGAAAACCAAAAATTGCAAGCCTTATTGGAAAAGCTGGAAGACTGGCATGATAACAACGAGTTTTCTAAAATAATTATGGCCATAAACGCCGTGCCGCAGGCCGAGCGCGACTATACCCTGACCTGCCAGCTGGCCCGGGCCTATAACAATCTGGCCGTTATGAGCGAGGGCAGCAGCGAACAGCGCCGGCACGAACTGCTAAAAAAAGCCCTGGCGCTGCTGCAATCCGTAAAAGAACAGGGCTCCGCCGATCCTCTGTGGCATTTCCGCGTCGGTTATGCGCTGTATTTTCTGGACCGCGAAATGGAGGCCCTGCCGCATTTTGAACGCTGCGCCAGGCTGGCCCCCGATACGCCGGATGTCGATTATTTTATTGAAGAATGCCAAAGCGTGCTGGAACAGCGTCAATATCATCCGGACATTTATACCCAGGAGGATTGGGACGTGGTGGAAGATCATATCGCCTATTTTTTCGGCGAATATCAGCAGGTATTTCATGAACTGGTTTCACCGGATATTCACGTCGATATTTGTATCATCCCACCGGACCCCCGGGATGAACACCGCTACTACACATTGGTTACGCTGGGTATGGGCGCGCATTGCATGAACGTTCCTCCGGAACTGGCTGAGCATAAGCTGGAGCGGGCGGAACTTATGCTGACACTGCCGGAGTACTGGCAGCTGGATCAGGAATCCATGCAGGATGAACGCTGGTACTGGCCAATAAGGCTGCTGAAAAGCTCGGCCCGGCTGCCGATTGCCAACGAAACCTGGCTGGGCTGGGGCCACACCATCGGCCTTAACGAGGGCGAAACCTACGCCCCGAACACTGATTTTTGCGGCGTCATCCTCACCAGCCCGCTGGGCTGCCCGCAGGGCGCTGATTACTGTACCCTGCCCAACGGCGACGATATTAATTTTTATCAGCTGACTCCGCTTTATGCAGAAGAAATTCAGTATAAATGCGCCAAAAACGCCGAGGCCCTTTTAGACTTGCTGGCCGCGGCCGAAATGGATTTTGTAATCGACGTCAACCGCCCCAATGTGATAACCGATCAGGTCTGGCCCGAGCCTGATTATCAGAAAATCATTAAATACGGCGATTTGCTGCTGGATTGCAGCATCAGCCACTTACAGAAAATCCGGCAGAAGAACCTGCCGGTGCAGCCGCTGGCGGCTTATAATCATCTGGCAATCTATCTGCGCTGGTGCATTGAACACGAGCTGCTATCCGACCTCTTTAAACGCAAATACCAGCGAACAGTGCAAACCGTCCGGCAAAACCTGGAACAGCCCCAGTACATCCCGGATCTGCGCCTGATACTGCGCGGCGACCGCGAACTTAACGGCAGCCTGCTTTTAACCTACTTCAACGGCGAGGGGGCCGCATTTGCCCGCTGGTATTATGGCGGCGAAATTGATAAAAGCCATTATTACCCCTGCGACGTCGACGCTTACGCCCGGGAATATTTTGGCGAAGAGCGTTATCACTGCGCCGAATTTCAGGACGAAGCCTATCTTTTCCTCCCCTGGACGGAGGAATACTATCAGGCCATGGCCGCGCGGATTGACGCGCAATACCGGCTCTGGCAGCGCCTGGAAGAGGCATAATTTGCCAAAACAGCATTATTTTTAGCATTTTCGGTTTTTGTCCCCATATACCTATTGATTTTTCGGCGATTCTGTAATAAAATAATATAAACTACATTTATCGCCTTAGTTCGGTTTATGCCACAGCGGTGCTGTTTTTTTATACTAGGCAAAGGGAGAGTTGTTGCCATGAGCAATAAACAGAAGATTCTGATTGTGGACGATTCGGAAATGAACCGTTCTATTTTGGCGGATATTCTGGCAGATAAATACGAGATTATGGAAGCAGAAAACGGCGTGCAGGCCGTTGCCACAATCCAGAAGTATGGCACGGAGATTTCAGTCGTACTCCTGGATATGGTTATGCCCAAAATGGACGGCTTTGGCGTGCTGGAGATGATGAACCAACACAACTGGATTGACGAAGTGCCGGTGATTATGATTTCGTCCGAAAGCGCCTCGTCTTATGTGGAACGCGCTTATGATATGGGCGTTACCGATTTTATCAGCCGCCCCTTTGACGCGCTGATTGTCCGCCGGCGCGTTATCAATACCATTTTGCTTTATGCCAAGCAGAAAAAGCTGACCAGTCTGCTGGCCGATCAACTGCTGCAAAAAGAGCAGCGCAGCAATTTGATGGTGGATATTTTAAGCCACATTGTGGAGTTCCGCAACGGCGAAAGCGGCATGCACGTTATCCATGTACGCCTGCTTACCGAGCTTTTGCTCAATCATCTGATCCACAGCAACGAGCGCTACAGCAA
Organism: uncultured Bacillota bacterium; assembly: GCA_948907985.1. Lineage (GTDB taxonomy): Bacteria > Bacillota > Dehalobacteriia > UBA4068 > UBA4997 > Avidehalobacter. The sequence goes on along the minus strand of CAQWMM010000013.1, from coordinate 37,579 downwards.
GATGACGCGCGCCGACCAGGATATGATCGGCATGGCCTCGGCCCTGCACGACATTGGCAAAATATCCATTGACGAAAAAATTCTGAACAAACCCGGCCGGCTGACCGATGAAGAATTTGCGATTATGAAAACCCATTCCCTGATCGGCGCGCAGATGCTTGCGGAAGCCACGCCCAATCAGGACGATGAACTGATCCAAACGGCTTACGACATCTGCCGCTGGCACCACGAACGCTGGGACGGCAGCGGCTATCCCGACGGACTGAAAGGCGATGAAATCCCCATTGCCGCCCAGATTGTTTCTATGGCGGACGTTTACGACGCGCTGACCAGCGAGCGGGTTTATAAAAAAGCTTTCCCGCATGACACCGCTATTGAGATGATCTGCGCCGGCCAATGCGGCGCTTTTAATCCGGAACTGATTAACTGCCTGTTGGAAACATCCGAAACTATTCGCCGCACTCTGGCCAGCGATGTGGTGGCCTTGAACCACAAGCGCGCCAGCCAAAACGCCGTGGCCGAGATGCTGCGCAATAACGAAACCAGCGCCTCGGAGCGCACACTGCGCCTGCTGGAAAAAGAGCGGGAAAAATATAAGTTCTTCGCCGCGCTGACCAAGGAGATCCAGGTGGAATTTAACCCCGACCCGGCTACGCTGACGCTGTCGCCGTGGGGCGCTCAAAAGCTGGGGCTGGACGAAATTATCATGAACCCGCAGGACAACGAGCAGGTTATGGCCATCATCGGCCAGGAAAACTGGCAAAAGCTGGTGGATATGCTTAAAAAAAGCACACCGGAAGAGCCCATGATCAAGTTTGAATGTAAGCTGTTCTATAACGGAGAACTGCGCTGGCACCAGATTATTGCCCGCGCCATTTGGCAGCAGGAGGAAGAACCGGTCTTTCAGGGCGCTATCGGCAAAGTAATTGATATTCACGATTCCAAGCAGCGTTTGGCCGAGCTGGAACGCAAAGCCAACCATGATTCGCTGACCGGGCTTTTGAACCATGCCAGCGCCAAAAAACATATTGTGGAAACCCTGGAGGGCCACCCGCACGACAAATACGCGCTAAGTATTATTGATCTGGACCATTTTAAAATGGCCAACGACACCTACGGCCATAGTTTTGGCGACGAAGTGCTGAAAATACAGGCCCAAAAATTGAAAGAAAGCATGCGCGCCGGCGATATTGCCGCCCGCATTGGCGGCGATGAGTTTTTAATCTTTCTGCGCTATACTGAAGAGGCCGAACCGATTATCAAGCGCATTTTTAACACCCTGCTGGGCAGGCATGGCGACTTTGAGTTCTCGGTCAGTATGGGCGTGGTGCAAACCGAATCCGGCGAGCATAATTACGACGTGCTTTTCAATCACGCCGACCAGGCGCTTTATGCCGCCAAACGCAGCGGCCGCGGCCGGTATTGCTTCTACAGCGACAAACTGACGAATACCATTTGCGATAACGGCGCTTGTAAATCATACATAACGGAAATTGAAAGCAATAATCCCGACCATTTGCAGCAAGATCCCCAGGATAATCCACCAACTGAAGATAAATAAACTAATCAAAAGGAGGCGTCTATTATGACACTGGAAGAAACCTACGCCGCCCTGGAGGGCAGTTATGCTGACGCAATCAGCCGTTTGCGCAGCGAAAAGCTGGTGCGTAAATTTGCACTGAAATTTTTGAATGACGACAGCTATCAGCTATTGCAGGATTCGCTGGCTAAACAGGATTATGCCGAGGCCTTTCGCGCCGCCCATACAATCAAAGGCGTATGCCAAAATCTGGCCTTTGATAAGCTGGGCAACTCCAGCGAAAAACTAACCGAATCCCTGCGCGGCGGCTGGAGCGAAGCGGCGGCGCCTTTGGTCAGCCAGGTTACGGCTGATTATCAGCAAACTATCGCCGCCCTGCAAAAGCTGGATGCAGAATAAAAACCAGACCAAATAAAGATCGAAAGCGGGGCTCTAAAAAAGTGGTGCATGAGCTTAATTTGAAGAAAAAGAGTACAATCCTGATAGCTATCAGCCTTATATTGGGTATGATCGTTGTTGCAGTTTTTTGGTATTTGGCCTATTTTGTGCGCACTCAATCAGCCGAAACTATCAACAATGTTGGCAGTATGTATATGGACGGCCTGAACGAGCGAATTACCAAGCACTTTGCCACCATCACTGATTATCGTTTTGAACAGCTGGAAGAAACCATTGCCGGCCTGCCGGCAGAAGCGAAAGACAGCGTCGGCCAAATCCACGACTATCTGTATACAACCGCTGTGCGCCATGACTGGACGCAGATTGCCCTTTGCGGCGCTGACGGCTGGCTGGACTGTATCTATGGCGGCGAACTTACCATGTATGCCCCGGATTTGTTTGTGGCGGCGCTGAACAGCGGCGAGCAGTGGATTGCCACCGGCTATGACGATAGCGGACAAACCATTCTGCTGATGGGAACGCCGGCGCAGTTACCGATGAACGACGGCACCCCCAGCGCCGGCCTGATTATTGGTATGCCCCTGGATTATCTGATGCAGATTTTAGACGCCAGCGACACCCTGGCCTTTTCACATATCATCCGCAAAGACGGCTCCTATTGTCTGCGCAGCGATAACAGCACCGCCGCCACCTTTGAGGAAAGACTTTTAGAGCTTTCGCACGGTGAAGACGCTGATTTAATCAGCCAGGACAACGCCAATTTTTTACGGGCCATGCACAACGACGAAAACTATTCGGTTATGCTGACTTTAGACGGCGAGCGCAGTCATTGGTATTGCACCAAAATGCCGCACTCCAACTGGTATTTAACAACCCAAATGCCCTTTGGCAACCTGGACGAAGCCGTCAACAACCTTAGCCGTTCCTGTTTATACGTCGCCTTTTTCGGCTGTGTGATTCTGTTGGCCGGTTTGACTACGCTGTTCCTCTATTATAACAGTTTAACCAAAGCCCAAATGCAAATTCTCAATCACGCCAGGCAGGAGGCCGAAAGCGCCAACAAAGCCAAAAGCGAATTTTTATCCAGCATGAGCCACGATATTCGCACTCCCATGAACGCCATTGTGGGTATGACGGCTATTGCCGTGGCCAATATCGACAATAAAATACAGCTGCAAAACTGTTTGAACAAAATCGCCCTCTCCAGTAAACATTTGCTGGGCTTGATCAACGACGTTCTGGATATGAGCAAGATAGAAAGCGGCAAACTTTCTATGAATATCGAACAGGTTTCGCTGCGCGAGGTTATGGACAGCATCGTCAGTATCGTACAGCCCCAGGTACGCGCCAAAAAACAAAACTTTAACGTCAGTATCCACGATATTAATACCGAAAACGTCTGCTGCGACAGCGTGCGCTTAAACCAGGTGCTGCTGAACCTGCTCTCTAACGCTATCAAATTCACGCCGGAAAAAGGTACAATCAACCTGTCGCTTTATGAGGAGGATTCGCCCAAAGGCAACGATTTTGTACGGATTCATCTGGAGGTTAAAGACAACGGCTACGGTATGTCGCCGGAGTTTAAGGAGCGGATTTTTGAATCTTTCTCCCGCGAGAATACCGACCGCGTTAACAAAACCGAGGGCACCGGTCTGGGTATGGCAATCACCAAATACATTATTGATACCATGGGCGGCGCCATCAGCCTGGACAGCGAACAAGGCAAAGGTACCACTTTCTATGTTACGCTGGATCTGGAAAAGGCCTCTATTCAGGAAATGGATATGATTCTGCCCAGCTGGCGCATGCTGCTGGTTGACGACGATCCCATGTTGTGTCAAAGCGTTATCAAATCCTTAAAGGATATTGGCGTACAGGCGGAGAATGTTTTGGATGGCGAAAGTGCCGTCAAGCTGGTTAAACAGCGTCATCAACAGCACCAGGACTTTCAGATTATCCTGCTGGACTGGAAACTGCCCGGCATGAGCGGCATTGAAACCGCCAAAGAGATCCGGCAAAGCCTGGGGGATGATATTCCCATTTTGCTGATTTCCGCCTATGATTGGACCGAAATTGAAGACGAAGCCCGTCAGGCCGGTATCAGCGGCTTTATCTGCAAGCCCCTGTTCAAGTCCACTTTGTATTATGGCCTGCGCCCCTTTGCTGATAATCCGGAAGAAAAAACACCGGTCAATCCCAAGCAAGTTGCCCGTGATTTTACCGGCAAAAAAATTCTGCTGGCCGAGGATAACGACCTCAACTGGGAAATCGCCGAAGCGCTGCTTTCCGAAGAGGGACTGGAACTGGATTGGGCGGAAAACGGCCAGGTTTGTCTGGAAATCTTCCAACAATCCGAAGTTGGCTATTACGACGCTATTTTGATGGACATCAGGATGCCGGTTTTGAATGGTTATGAGTCGGCCAAGGCTATCCGCTCTTTGGAACGCCCGGACGCTAAAGAAATCCCGATTATCGCCATGACGGCCGACGCTTTTGCCGAAGATATTCAGCGCTGTCTGGACTGCGGCATGAACGCCCACATCGCTAAACCGATTGATGTACACGACGTGTTGGTGCAGCTGGATAAATTTATGAAATAAATATCTTATAAAAAAATACATACCATAGTGCAGTCTGCAAAATCAGTTGCACTATGGTATTTTTTATGCTATAATTTGATTATTCACCGCCTCTGGCAGAGAGGAGGTGTAAGTATGGCTTTAGTCCTTGCAATAGCCACTGGAATTGCGGTAAATGTAACCTCTCATTACATTTGCAAATGGCTGGATGACAGATTATGGCGGTAATCAGCCTGGGTTAAGGCTGCCCTACATAGTTAAAAGCCAGAACCCCCCTCGCTGGCACGAGGGGGGTTCGTTTGTGTTTTTTAAGTGTCAGTAATGACCTTAGTCCTTTTCATACCTATTATATACAATTCCACGCCCTTTGTCAATACCCCTATTCCACAAAAAGCACTTAGCGATTGTCTAACGGCAGCGACACGAAGTTAGTCCGGTTACTGTTCCAAACCTTTGATATATACGTTTAAAATTCTTTTTAACTCCTCCACGGTATAGGTTCTGTCCGGCTCCGCCTCAATAATTTGCAGCAAGTCATAGGTCATTGCCTTTTTAATATCAATGGATTCTCTTTCGCTTGGCATACGGATAACCCCCTTTGTGTTGAATAACGGCTTAAGTTACTGCTCCAGACCAGTAATATAAACATCAATTAAATTTTCCAGTTCAGCAACGGTATATTGCTTGTCCACATCTTTTTTGAGAATTTTCAGCAGGTCATAAACAGTAGCTTTTTGAATAATAATAATTTCCTTTTCAGTCGGCATACGAATAGCCCCCTCTATTATAGGATAGTTATATTATAGCATATCCCAGCGCTTATGACAAGCGAAAATTTTTCACAAAAACTCTTGACTTTTGCTTACCAATACTGTATACTTTTGGTAAGCAAAAGGAGGTGAAAAGTTGGGGTAAAAAAAATGGGCCGACCTACTGATTCCCCTAAGCATACCCAACTAGGTATTCGCTTTGATACAGATACTTTGGCAATATTAGATTTTTTCTGTGAAAAAGAAAACATCAGTAGGGCAGAGGGTGTTCGCAGGGCAGTTAGAAAGCTCAAAAAAGAAAATTAAGAGTAGCCGCTTACCCCACAAAAGTTAACGCGACTACTCTAAACCCCCCAAAACAGGAGTATAAATATTATAGCATATACTTTCTGTTTTGGCAATGCTTTTACAAGCTAAAAAATTAACCCTCTCTGTAATCCAGCTTTGCCGGGACAGAGGGAACAAGTTAAAACAACGATTTTTCTATTTTTTTCAAAAAAACTCTTGACTTTTAAGCGTGCACAAACTATGATTTAAGTGTGCTCAAAAGCGAGGTGAAATGATGAGCCCTAAAATCGGACGGCCTAAAACAGATAACCCCATTAATATACGCACAAGTGTCAGGCTGGATGCAGAAACGGATAAGAAATTGATTGCATACTGCCAAAAGAATAACATCACTAAGGGTGCGGCTATCAGAAAAGGCGTTCATTTGCTTTTAGGCGAAGAGTAAAAAAAGTAATCGCCCACCCCACCCACAGAGTTGACGATTACTAAACCTTTACTCAATCCAAAGGATTGGCAAATCTATTATACCATTCTTCTTTGGATAAAGCAATACAAAAACAGGAGGATCATATAATGGAAACTGAAAAATTTTTAGCAAACGAAAAGCTGCTGAACGCGGTTGATGAATTGAATGTTTATCTGACGCAAATCAAGTCAATAAACAATGTCTTAGATTTTTTATATAGCTTTCTAAGCGGCGAGCATAAAGAAATATCCGAGCCGGCCAGCGTTTTGGTGCTTTGTATGACACAGCTGGATTACATATATAAACATTTTGACGAATTGTTGAATGTAATTATTGAGTGCAACGGTCTTAATCAACCAATTTAATTGCTGCAAAATTCACCGCCCCAAACAGGTAATAACTTGCTTGGGGCGGTTTTATATTTATTCCACATAAAAAGCCCATTCAGAGCTGCCGCCCAGGCCGGGCGCGTTTTCATCCTGCCATTTGGCGTCTATCACATAAACATAACTATGTTCGTCCGCCAGCAAATCGAAACTTATCAGCCCCTCCAGCAAGGCTACATTAGTATGCGTAATCTCTTCCGGTTCGGTATTGCCGCAGGTGCGCTGCTGCCATTCGTCATAGGCATAAGCGGTAACGCCATACTGCGTCGGTTCGGCCTGCCAAACCAAAGTTACGCTCTCACCCGGCTCCAGCTTTGGCAAATCCGGCTGCGCGTCCAGCGGGTGCATACCGCAGGCAATAAAGCCCTGCACCTCCCCCTTTTCCCGGTCTATATAGTGGCTCCAAGAGTAGCCGAACTGCATTGGCCGAATATTCTCCTCGCCCTGCACCAGCAACAGCTCCGGCACATTCTCCGCCTCCTGCCAGTCAGTCGTTAAAAACTGCCAATCCTCCGGCAAAATAGCCAGCTGCTGGTCGTTGGCCGCCTCCGGCAGAAACTCGGCCCTCTCCTGCGGCTGCGTGCAGCCGGCCAAAACGCCAGCCGCCAGCAAACAAACCAGCGCCAAAACAAGTCTGGTAATTTTAGACATTTGCTCACCTCCTCCCGCCAAAAAATTCTCAGTTTTTCTATACCCAAAATGTATCACTATAAGAAAAACCCGGCAGGCGGCCCAAATGCCACAGAAAAGCAGGAAATTATTTTAAATTCAGAATTTACTGCAAGTTCAGCAACGACGTCGGTTGCATAAATACATCAATGCTTTGCGCGATATTTATTAAGCAGCCCGGCAAACTCATCCCAGCTAATATCAGGTTCTTCATATTTTTCTTTAGTATAATCACCATAGCCCGGTTCGTACTGCTGTAAAAATCTAGCCATACCCAGCGGCCCAATGGCATCGCTAAGCGCTTTAATACCGGCCTTGCGCACTTCCAGCGGATTATTTAAATTCAACATTCAAACATCACCTCCCAAACAAATTTCAGAGGATTTATAACCTTTAGCCTTAAATCTAAACAAGAGGCCATCTTAATAAGTTTGTCATCGGTTGTCAACAAAACCTTAACTCCCGCCGTTTCAGCAACGGCAATATGCAGACTATCAAACAGCCTTATTTTAGAATTTGTTCGGATCTGTTCAGCCCTAAATTGTATAGACGGTGTAAATTTAACGGACAGTGCAGATACTCGATAAAGTTCGGAAACTTTTTGTCTTTTGTTGTCGTCCTTTATTTGACTGATTTCTATTTCCAAAATTTCACTGCCAACAATAATCACATCATTTAAGCGGCACATCTGCAAAATAGACATAATAGCCTCTGTTTCCAAATGAACTCTCTCCTGACTTTGCTCATCAAAAGGCCGGTTATAACAGCAGCTATCCAGATAAATCTTCATTTTTGACTCTCTGCTCATCGCCTACACCTGCGCAAACACATCGGCAATCGGCGCATGAATCACCAAATTGGCGCGCTTATCCGCAGGGGTGGGGGTTTTGTTAATCAGCACCAAACGGTCGCCCTGATAATAATTGATCAAACCGGCGGCAGGATAGACCACCAGCGAGGTCCCGCCGATAATCAGCATATCCGCCCGGCTGATGTCGGTTATCGCGCCGTTTATAATATCGGAATCCAACCCCTCTTCATAAAGCACCACGTCCGGTTTAATCAGACCGCCGCAGTTCTGGCAGCGGGGCACGCCGGGGGCTTCTTTCATATAAAGCGCATCGTGAAAACGGCCGCAGCTTTGACAATAATTGCGCAGCACCGAGCCATGCAGTTCCCAAACCCGTTTGGAACCGGCCGCCTGGTGCAAACCGTCAATATTCTGGGTAACGATAGAACGCAAACGCCCCTCGGCCTCCAACTCCGCCAAACGCGTATGGCAGGCGTTAGGTTTAGCATCCAGGCAAAGCATTTTATCCTGATAAAAGCGGTAAAACTCCGCCGGCTGCTCTTCAAAAAAGGTATGGCTCAAAATAGTTTCTGGCGGCCAGGCGTAATGCTGGTTATAAAGGCCGTCGACCGAGCGGAAATCCGGTATCCCGCTGGCCGTGGATACGCCGGCGCCGCCAAAAAACACCGCGCGGCGGCTCTCTTGCAGCCAGTCAGCCAGGGTTTTAATGGCTTCGTCCATATGCTCACCTACTCTACAATATTAATAATACCCTCTTTGCGGGGTTTTGGTTCGGTCGGCTCGGCAATCTGCCCCAGCGCCACGCAGGCAATCACCATGTGCTTTTCCGGCACGCCGAACTCGTTTAACAGTTCGCGCACCGGCGGCTCATCACAACAGTTACGCAGCTGATTAATCCAACAGCTGCCCAACCCCAGGCCCTGCGCCGCCAGCAGCATATTTTCCACCGCCGCCGAACCATCCAGCCAGGCGTGAGGATGTTTTTTCAGGTAGGATACAATAATCACCGTGGGCGCGCCATAAAAATTATAATCCTCGTCCACCGGCAGCGCGGCCCGAATTGCCGCAGCCAGACGATCCACCTGCGCCTGGCTATGCAGCGCGCAGAAATGCCAGCCCTGAAAGCCGTTGCCGCTGGGCGCCCAGGCGCCGGCCTCCAAAATCTGCTCCAACTCGCCGCGGCCGATTTGTTCCGGCCGAAAAGCCCGTGTGGAACGCCTTGTTTTGATAACCTCTAAAATACTGATCATATATAAAACCTCCTTAGGTTTTGGGATTTAGTTCTGGGAGCGGCCATGCTCTTCCGCCCAAAAATCCTGATTGGTACGACTTTTAGGATGCGGCATGCCCGGCGCCGGCGGCGGAACAAAACTGCGCCGCTCCGGCCTGGGAACATCGCCGGTGATAACTGAACTGCGCCGCCGGGAAACGCTTGGCAGTGTATTCGGGGGCGCGGGTTCCACTGGCTGTGGGGCCGTTTCCCCGGCTGGCTGTTGAGTTGGTTCTTCCGGCAATGCAGCAGCTTCAGGCAAATTTCCCTCGCCCGCCAAAATACGTTCCCGAAGACGCTGCATAATATTTTGGCCAGTTAATTCCATAACCTCTTCCGGCTCTTCATCCTGCGGAAAATTATCTGGCGGATCTTCCGGTGCAGACTCCGCCTCTCCGGAATATTCCTGCGGTTTGAGCGCAGGTTTTTCTTCCGCCGCGCCGGGGGCGATCGTCAGCTTAAACTTCGGCTCAGGCACCGTTACGGTATTGGTTGGCGCCTGGGCAGAAGTCTGCGCCGGCGGCGGCTCCGGGATCGGTTTCTGCCGGCTGGGACGCTTAGGCGGGGCCATGGCCGCGGTTTCCTCATCCTCGTCTTTGTCCACTAAAATATTATGTTTAAGGAAGTGGCCGCGAAAATCAGTAGTTTCATAAAATGTAATAAAGGCCTGCGGATCTACCGACTGCACCAGCGACTTCAGCCGGCCAACCTCCAACATATTGGTTACGCACATCAGCAGGCTAACCGAGGTGTGCGTATAAAGCCCCTCGGCCGCCAGCTTGGTAACGCCCCGGTTCAACCCGTTGATCAGCGCCTCGCCCACCTCTTCGCCCTTAGTGGTGATGATAAAGGCTGTGCGCTTACTGGAAAGCCCGTCCAGAATAGCATGAACCGTCTGGCCGGAGGCAAAAATCAGTATTAAGGTATACAAACCTTTTTCAATGCCGAACAGACCGGAAGAAAGCACGATAATTACGGCGTTGATACAGGTGGTTACGGTGCTGACCGAAATACCGAACCTTTGGCGCAGAACCATCGCGATTAAATGCACGCCGCTGCTGCCGGAACCGCTGCGCAGTACCAGCCCGTCGCCCAGGCCGACGAACACGCCGGCGAAAATGGCCGCCAACAGCAAATCATTATTATAAATTACCACGCCCTCAAAAAGCTGCAAAAAAACCACTTGCAGCAGCAGGGCGATAATGGTCAAAATCACAAAACGCTTTTCCAGTTCCCGCCAGGCCCAGATCATACAGGGCAGGTTGAACAACAGCACCACCAGAGAGAACGGGATCAGATCGATAAAATGCGTGAAGATGCCGGAAATACCGTAGATACCACCGGACAAAAAGTCATTGGCCGAAACAAAACCCTGATAACTGTAAGCCACAAAAGCGTTGCCCAACAAAAACAAAAGCAGCTGGGGTAATTTGATAAGTTTTTGAAAATTTTGCATATTTTGTATTTATTTTTACCCTTTCTTTGTTATATAATATAGATATAAATTATAAACGAATATTTTACTTAAAGCCAACAAATTCTTTAGTATTTATTTTTACCCTTGCCTTGTTATATAATATAGATGAAATAATCTATATAAATCTTATTTACATAATGATAGCACATTCAACGCATTTTGAAAAGCATTTTTTAGCAATTTATTTTGACAGGAGGTTTTATGTTTCCTTTAGCGCATAATTATATGGCTGAACGAATGATTGCCGCCGCCCCCGGCCCCTTTAAGCGGGATTTCTCGCCCTTAGAGCAACAGCTGGTTTATGTGGGCAGTATTCTGCCGGATTTCGTTTGCAGCATGGGCTTTAACCGCAACCTCTGGCACAGCCAGAGCGCCGGCTTTCTCCAATTCTGCCAGGGCCGCGGCCCGGAGGCTTTGGCGCTGGCTTTGGGCGTGCGCTTGCATGGCGACGACGGCTTCGGCTTTGATACCTTTGCCGACGAAGTTTGGCAGGGCAAAATGGGCTGGTGCTTCTTACAATGCCTGCCCTATATACCGGATGTGGTTCTGGCCTGCAATTTGCCCCGTTCTCTGGCGCTTTGGAAAGCGCACAACATGGTGGAAATGGCCGCCGAGTTAGAATTAGCCGCCGCCTATCCGTATCTTGGCCCCAGACTGCTGGCCGCAGTGGAATCTGACCAGGTGATGGATGTGCTGGGCAAAAATCTGGCCGCCTACAGCCAAAGCCCGGCCGAACCGCCCAAAATGCGCCGGGTTCTGCGCACCATGAACGAACGCTTCTCAATCCAGCCGACTTCCGCCGAGGATTTGGCCGTCAAATATCTGGAACAGCTGGCCCAACGCCACCAGGTGGAGGGCGGCAGCCCCGCCGAACTGGCCGCCTTGCTGAAACAAATCCAGCGCGAGCTGAAAGATAAAATCTGGCATTGGTTCGACGAGGTGGAAAAGCTGCTGATCGCCGTCTGGCAAAACATAGCAATTTAGGAGGTTACTTTTATGCTTAACCAAAATGAGAATAATAATATAGAAAATAAATTAACAAACGAACCAAACATAAATGATGAAAATTTGGACCTGATGAGCAAAATACTGCTGGAAGAAGAATTGATGAACAATATCCTGACCAACCAGCAGGAGGCCCGGATCTTAAGCGGCAAGGAGGTTGCCGCCGCCATTGCCGACGACTGCCTCACCCGCGCCATCCACCTGCAAAGCCGCGGCTGCCACCCCACGCTGGCCGTCTTCCGGGTAGGCGAGCGCCCGGATGATATTTATTATGAAAACTCGATTAAACGCCACTGCGAGCAGGTGGGCGTGCGCTGCCAAACGCTGACTCTGCCCGCCACAATCCGGGAAGAAGAGTTTGCCTCGATGCTGACGCAAACCTCGCAGGACAGCTCCATCCACGGTATTTTCTTTTTCAGCCCCCTGCCGCCCAATCTGAACGAAACCTATCTGCGCAGTCTGATCACCCCGGATAAGGACGTGGACTGTCTGGCCCGCGCCACCCAGGCAGAGCTTTACTTCGGCGGCCCCACCCGGGGGTTCGCCCCCTGCACCGCCGCGGCGGTTATGGAAATGCTGCGCTACTATCAAATCCCGGTGGCCGGCAAACAGGTTGTGGTGCTGGGGCGCTCGCTGGTAGTAGGCCGGCCGCTGGCTATGCTGCTACTAGACGCCAACGCCACCGTAACCATTGCCCATTCCAAAAGCGAAAATCTATCCCAGGTTTGCTGGCAGGCCGATATTGTGATAGCGGCGGTGGGCAAGCCCCGGCTGGTACAGGGCGGCTGGCTGCGCCCCGGCCAGGTTGTGATTGACATCGGCGCTAACGCTGATCCGGAAAACGGCGGTAAAATGTGCGGCGATGTTGATTTCGCGGCCGCCCACAGCATGGTGGAGGCCATAACTCCCGTGCCGGGCGGGGTTGGTCTGGTAACCACCGCGATTCTTTGCCGTCACGTTATCGAGGCGGCGGAAAGGGAGAGCGTCAATGGCTGAGCATATACAAATGAACGAGCCGAAAATTCGTATCTGGCTGACGCCGCAGGCGGCAGAAACCGACGGACTGGAGGATTTTCTGGGAACGCCCACGCTGGCCTATGATGTGGAAATCTGCCAGCCGCAGGCCACGGTTGGCGACTATTTGCAGGCGTTGGAGGAGTTTCAGACGCAAACGCTGGCCGACTGCAAGGGCTGCGACGGCTGTTGCCACGAGCGCGCGCCCCTGACGATTGCCGACTGGCAGCTAAGCGGCGAATACCAAGACGACGACGGCGCGCTGGCCGCCTGGCTGGAGAGTTGGGCGGAGCTGCACTTTTGCGGCCCGGCTATTGACCTGACTCTGCCCCGCACCGCCGAAGGGGCCTGCCGTTTTTTAGACCAGCAGCAAAAATGCTGCACCATACACAGCCAGCGCAGTTTCACCTGCCGCAGCCACTGCTGCCTGCCCAAAACGGAGCGCGCCGAGGCCCTGCGCGCCGCGCTGATTAACGCCGGCGAGGACGAGTTGGTGCGCCGGCTGCTGCAAATGGCGGATAATCCCCGCCAACCCTGGCGGGAAAAGCTGGCCGACTGCCGGCTGGAGGATTATTCGGCCAACGCTTTTTCCGCCCTTTCCCCCGCCGACTGGCAGCAGGCGTGCCTGAAAGATTTGCTGCCGGCTGAACTCTGGACACAGCTGACGGTTGTCAAGTAAAAATTTTTGCCAATTTTATACATTGATGCGTTTTTTTTAGGCAAGCAAGGCTAATTTGTTGTAAGCTGTAAAAATTTACCCGATATTTTGGTTTTTATCCAACATAAGCCTGTGGAAAATGTGGAAAACTCTGTGCATAACTTCAACCCTTATCTGGCGCGGCCTCGGCCGATTTATCACAAATAACTAACCAACATGGGTGGAAAAGCCCAAAGCCGTTAGCAGGCGATTTATTTTGTTCGGTGGAAAATTCGTCAGCCGTGCAAATTTTTGCCCGAAGCGGCAAAAAACCCAAAAATTATTGACTAATAGCCAACAGGAGGCAAAACATGACATCAAACACCAATATTGAACCAAGCGAAGTTAAACGCCTGCCCAGCCGCAGCGAAGTACCGGCTGAACTGAAATGGGATGTGGCCTCGGTCTTTGCCAGCGACGCCGACTGGGAACAGGCCTTTGGGCAGGCCGGCAGCCTGCCTGCGGCGGCGGCGGCCTTTGCCGGCAGCCTGGGCGAAAGCCCGGAGCGTCTGACCGAATACCTGCATTTTAAGGAAGATATGCTGCAAAAGCTGGATAAACTGTTTTTATACGCCCAAATGCGCCGCGACGAGGACAACGGCAATCATATTTATCAGGGATTGGTGGATAAGGCGCAAAATCTGGCGGTGCAGATTTCAGCGGCGCTGGCCTTTGAGGAACCGGAGCTGCTGGCGATTGACGAACAACGCCTGCGGGAATGGCTGCAACAGCCCCAGCTGGCCGTATATCAGCGTTTTTTTGACGAGCTGCTGCGCCAAAAGCCCCACATCCGCAACAAAGAGGAAGAAGAACTGCTGGCCCTGGCCGGCGAAGTTTGTTCCGCTCCGCGCAGTATCTTCGGAATGTTTAACAACGCTGATTTACACTTCCCCACCGTGCAGGACGAAAACGGCGCTTGGGTGGAGATTACGCATGGCAATTACACCCATTTAATGGAAAGCCCCAGCCGCGAAACCCGGCAAAAAACCTTTGCCGGCCTCTACGCCACTTATGCCGACTGGCGCAACAGTCTGGCGGCAATGCTGGCGGCCAATGTCAAAAAAGATATTTTTGCCGCCCGGGCACGCCGCTTTGACAGCGCCCTGCAAGCCGCCCTTTTTGCCGAGGATATCCCCGCCGCCGTTTATGACAATCTGATCGACGGCGTACGCCGGCATCTGCCCCTGTTCTACCGCTATCTGGAACTGCGCCGCCAGGCCCTGGGCGTGGAAAAGCTGCACCTCTATGATATTTATACCCCGCTGGCCCAAGAACGCCCCCGCGAAATCAGCTACCCAGAGGCTACGGAAATTGTTTTGCAGGCCCTCCGCCCCCTGGGCGAGGACTATGTGAACACCGCCCGGCAGGCTTTCAGCGACGGCTGGGTGGACGTGGCTGAGAACAAGGGCAAAACCAGCGGCGCTTATTCCAGCGGCGTTTGGGGCAGCAAACCGTTTATCCTGCTCAACTGGCAGGGCAATCTGAACAGCGTCTTCACGCTGGCGCACGAACTGGGCCATTCTATGCACTCCTGGTACTCGCACAAAAATCAGCCCTATGTGTACGGCGATTATGAAATTTTTGTGGCCGAGGTGGCCAGCACTGTTAATGAAAACCTGCTGCTGCGCTATCTGCTGAACAAAGAGGATGATCCTGCCCAGCGTTTGCTGCTGGTTAATCACTATCTGGACGACTTCCGCGGCACCGTCTTTCGTCAGACCATGTTTGCCGAGTTTGAAAAGATGATCCACGCGGCGGCCGAGGCTGGCGAGGCTCTGTCCTGCAAATATTTCCAGGACGCCTATTATCAGCTTAATCTGGACTATTTCGGCCCCGCTATGGAGGTTGACCGCGAAATTGATATGGAGTGGGCGCGGATACCCCACTTTTACCGCGCCTTTTATGTTTACAAATACGCCACCGGTATGAGCGCCGCCTGCGCTCTGGCGCAGGGCATTTTAAGCGGCGGCCCCCAGCGCGTTCAGGCCTATATCGACTTCCTGTCCGGCGGCAGCAGCCAAAGCCCGCTGCAACTTCTGCGCGGTGCCGGCGTGGATATGGAAAGCCCGCAAACCCTGACAAACGCCATGCAGGTTTTTGCCGATATGCTCGACGAATTGGAACAGCTTTTAGCCGCCGCGCATTAAATACGACATTTTAGAGGGCTTTTCCGGCCCGGGCAACCAAAAAAATCTCCAACT
This sequence comes from uncultured Bacillota bacterium, assembly GCA_948907985.1. Classification (GTDB taxonomy): domain Bacteria; phylum Bacillota; class Dehalobacteriia; order UBA4068; family UBA4997; genus Avidehalobacter. Next base: position 22,007 of record CAQWMM010000013.1, on the reverse strand, counting down.
TCCCCAATTACAAAAAAAACAACGCCGGCAAAAAGCCTAAAAAAAACGTCAACTTTAACTGAAAAACCCTTGACTTTAGGCAGCCAAAGTGCTATACTGAACCCAGTATTCAGGATAATAGCTTATTACTCGCCTTAAAAAATTTGCCTAAAGCGATATTTGTTCATTTTCTATGGGTACAAAAATTTTTTCACAGGAGGTACCCAAAATGAATAACGGTACAGTAAAATGGTTCAATGCAGAAAAAGGTTTTGGTTTCATTGCTAATGACGAAGGCGGCGATGATGTTTTTGTACATTTCTCCGCTATCCAGTCCGACGGCTACCGCACACTGGATGAGGGCCAGAAAGTAACTTTCGAGGTGGAAACCGATCCCAAGAACCCCAGCAAGCTGCGTGCTGCTAACGTTTGCAAGGTTGGCTGATTTAACCATTATAAAACAAAAAATTAAGGGGACTGCTGATTTTTAGCAGTCTCCTCTTTTATGCCGGCTGATATACAGCCGGCTTTAGCTATCCGCGCAAAAGCCTTTCCGCCTCGGCCAGACGCTCGGCGTTGCCCACGTCAATCCACCAGCCCCGCAATTCACAGCATTTCAGCCGGCCTTGCTGCAAAAACAGGCTGTTCACATCCGTAATTTCCAGTTCGCCGCGGGCCGAGGGTTTAAGCTGCGGAATGAAATTATAAACATCCGGCGGGTAAAAATAAAGCCCAATCACCGCCAGATCGCTGATAAACTTCTGCGGCTTTTCCACCAGACGCTCCACCTGACCGTTTGCCACCACCGCCACGCCATAATCCTGCGGATTGGCCACCTTCACCAGAAAAACTTCCGCCTGCTCCGGCTGGCCCTCGGCATAAGCCGCCACCGCCGCGTCAATGTTAGCGGCAAAAAGGTTGTCCACCAGCAGCAACAGCACATGACGGCCAGCGCTGAAATCCTGGCAAAGCGAAAGCGCGTGGGCAATACCCAGCGGCTTTTGCTGCAAAACATAGCTGATCTTAAGCCCCCACCTGGCGCCGTCGCCGGCAAAGGCTTCAATCACCGGCTGGTTAACCGGATTTACCACCAGGGCCACATCCCGCAGCCCCGCGCCGGCCAAACGCTCCAGACCATAGGCCAAAAGCGGTTTGCCCAGGGCCTCCACCATGGGCTTGCCGCCACGCTCGTTGGGATAACCAAGCCGGCTGCCCGCGCCGGCTGCCAAAATAACCGCGCAAAGATTTTTAGAAACATCTGCCATTTTATCTTTGACACTCCTAATATACATTTTGTTTTATATTATACCAAATCATACCTTTTTTTACAAGGCTTTTTCAGTTATTTAAAATTTTAATGACAATTCACAAACAATCGTTTTGGACAGCGAACCATATATGTTATGGCAAACGATTTTTGTTTCCACAATAAATCTGATGTCCTAGATTGTCCAATAGGGGTGAGGCAGAAGAATACGGGGCCGCAGACCGTCCTGCCTGTCAACGTGCCTTTTCAGAATCAAGGCTAAAATGGCGGCTAAAATCCGGGCTAAAACCGTGCTCCACCAAATCATCAGCTGACCGCCAAAAAGCGGCGGCAATATAAACATCAACACCAGCATAAATAACGGCTCAATAAAGGTGAGGATATAGGAAAACGCGCTTTTCTCCGTGGCGTAAAAACAGGAGGTTGTAATGCGTAAAACAGCCACAAACGGCACAGAAACCAGAAAAATGGGCATAATCCGGGCTATTTCCGCGTTAACCTGCGCCGAGGCGCCGAAAATAGCGCCAATATAATCACTGGTTATATACATAATCACACAGCCAATCAGCGACAGGAATATGGCAAAGCCATAGGCCAGCTTGCGGACAAAATACAGGCGTACAAAATTCTTCTCGCCATAATATTGGCTGATTAACGGCTGGCAGCCGTCGCCAACACCTTGCAGTATTAAATAGATAATACAAATGATATAGGCAATACAGGCATAGACAGCAATAGCCGGTTCGCCGTCATAGGCCATGGAAAAGCGGTTAATAATAATTAAGGAAATATTGGGCGTCATAGCCAGACCAAAAGGAGCAACCCCAGTCTGGATAATGGCGGCGGCTGTTGCGCCCAATTTGGCCGGGCTGATGCGCAGGGTAAATTGTTTTTGATACAGCATATAAACCAGCGCCAACAGCATGGTAATACCCTGACCGATAACGGTAGCCCAGGCGGCCCCGGCAACTCCCTGCTCCTGCACCCAGACAAATTGATAGTCAAGAATAATGTTGGCTATAAAACCGGCGACCATGGCAATCATCGCGTAAAGAGAGCCGCCGAAATTGCGGATAAAAGGAATCAGGCCGGTGCCGATAACTTGCAGGGCCGCGCCCAGGGCAATTATGGCGATATACTCCTGGCCAAGCTCAAGCAGACTGGCTTCTGCGCCCAGCCAAATTAACAACTCCCGGTTCAGGCAGAAAACGCCAAAGGTCAGCAGCACGCTGACGATAAGCAGCGTCCATAAAGCGCCGGCTATAAATTCTTTGGCCTGCGCCTGCTTTTTTTCAGCCCGACTTATCGAATAGTGAATAGCGCCGCCCATGCCCAGGCCCGTGCCCAGGGCCTGAATCAGCGCGACAACAGGATAAGCCATATTAATAGAAGAAAGCCCCACATCGCCCAGACTGTTGCCCACAAAATAGCCGTCAACAATCGCGTAAACGCCGGAAAGCGCAAAAGAAAAAACCGAGGGAATTACATACTTAAAAAAATTTCTTATTTCCGCAAACATCAGATCCCTCCAGCTTGACGAAACAGTTCCACAAACAGAGCCAAACTTTCATTTAAATGCTGTATTTGTGCCAGCCCCATTTTTTCAATCACAAACAATTCCACTTGGCGCAGCTGACCAATAATTTCAGCGGCATATGCCCGCCCCTGTTCAGTCAGGCTGATTAGCTTATTGCGTTTATCCTCCTGGCAGGGATGCAGCTCCACCAGCCCTTTGCGGACAAAATCCTTTAGCACCATATTAATAGTCTGTTTGGGGATCAGCCAACGCTGGCTGATCTGTTTTTGCGTGCAATTTGCCCCGCCCTCATAAAGAGCCGACAAAACCAACAGGCTGTTGACCGACAACTGGTGCGCCTTGGCCCATTCCTCATAAACATAATTATACTCCTGCCATACGGCATAGTATTTGTTTAGTTCCGCCATAAACATTGTGTTATTTAGCATAGTGATACCTCCCAAAATAAAATTAGTCCAAATCCGTACTATTTAATTATAGTACATAATTGGACTAATGTCAAGAATATTTAAAAAAAATCCGAATTGCAAATCGCAAAAGGCCAGACACGAAAACGGGATAAAATATTTGACAAGCAGCGGAAAAAGTCGTATAATATATAACCAGCAGAAAAAATGTGGAATTTTGTAATAGGGGTATTGATGTTATGCGATTTTTACGTTTTATTTGTGCCAGCCTGCTGTTGCTTTTGGCCGCCCAGCCGGCGCTGGCCTTTGATTGCGGCCAGGATGACCAGCTTTTGCTGTTAGTTAACCGCGAACATACGCTGGACGCCGCCTGGCAGCCGGACGATCTTTTGGATATTGCCGGGCTTGCGCCCAGCACCAAAGGGGTTATGCAGCTGCGCGACGCGGCCGCCAATGCCTATATCAGAATGTATACCGCTTATCGGGAAGAGAAAAATTTAACCCTGAATACTATTTCCGGCTATCGGAACTATAACGTGCAAAAACAGCTTTTCAACGGCAAGGTGGCCGGCCGTCAGCGCGCCGGGCAAAGCTATCAAACCGCTTTTAACAACACCCTACTCTACACCGCCTATCCCGGCACCAGCGAACACCAAACCGGTTTGGCGATTGATTTAAGCAACAACGCCGGCCTTTCCGAGAACTTTCGCGGCACCGAGCAGGGCCAGTGGCTTTTGGCCAACTGCTGGGATTTCGGTTTTATTCTGCGCTATGACGCGGACAAAACGGCGCTGACCGCCATCGCTTATGAACCCTGGCATTACCGCTATGTCGGCCTGCCCCATTCTCTGTTGATGCGCGATAATGATTGGGTGCTGGAAGAATATATGGACGCTCTGCACAAGCTGGAGCCGGGCGAATATTTGGAATATGCCGATCCGGCAGACGCCGAAATGTTTTACCGCGTTTATTACACGCTGGATACCAGCGATGACTTTGCTGATATTGTCAATGTTTCCAGCGATAACTGCGGCGGCTATATTATTACCACCCACAGCCGCCGGCAGGTTGAAGATCTTCTGCTGGCCTGGGCGAATAGCGCACTGCGGACGCCGCTGCTGCCTACCAGCCTAAGCTAATTTAACAAACTTAAACCCCCAGGTTGTTTTTAACCCGGGGGTTTTATTTTTTATTCCGCTGATTCCGTTGGTTCAGCAGCAATCTGTTTTACCAGCGGAATTTCCTCCGACTTTTTCACAACAAAATCCCAGCGGTCATTTTCTGCATTAGTCTGCTCATAGCAGGTAAAGTCCAGCCGCAAAGTTTCCGGTTGAGGATAAAAACGCAAGCGCTCCACCATTTGCCCGTCCGCCTCTGGCGCGCCCACATAATCAAAACTGCAAACCGTATGCGGCAGCAGCCAGAAATTTATATCCCGCCAATATATTCTGGCCGGCAGTGCCTCTTCCTTACGACGCGAGGTTTTGCCGGGATGATAGAAATAACAGCGGTTGCCGCTGGCCGCCAAAAACAGCTCGCCGGGTTGAGTATCGGCGCTGAAAAGCGTTTGACCGCTGGCCGCATCCAACAACAGCAGCCGCCCACCGCGCAAATCACCGTCCACATAACCATGATAGCGAGATTTTGCCCAAGCCTGACTACACAGCCAAATCGGGCCAGCGCCGGTTTCTTCATTATAAGGCATAAAAATTCCCTTGCCGGCAATTATCACGCCCCGCGTTGCCGCCTCGCCCCGCATGGTCAGCGTATTTTTAGATAATTCCTCCACCAGCCGCAAATCAGCCAGCGTATAAAACAGCTCGCCGGCGGCGTCCTTAAGCTGCGGCCCCGCCTCATCAAACCAGGCCAGCCGCCAGGCTGTTCCCTCCACCACAACCTCATCCTCCAGCGTGTAAGCGTCCAGCGAATAGCCGGAAGGATAGACAAAATCATACATCGGCACGGCGACCCCCGCCCGCGAAGCGCAGGAGCAAAGCAGCAGCAAACAGCCAAGCCCCAGGGCCAAAACTGCCGTTTTTAAGGAAAGGCGCATAATAGCTACCCCCTTTTCCATATAATATATTTATTATACAATTTTTTCGTCTGAATGTAAATATCTAATCAAACTATTGACATAAGAACATTTGTTTGTTAAAATATAAGTAAATCTGCTTATACGCCAAAGGAGGCGGCAATTATGGATTTAAAAATACCAGCCAGATCTATTTTAAATAGCACAAAGGCCTCGTTTGCTATGGAGGGCATACAGGCCACAGAAACTGACGAAAAAAATATTATGGATGTGCTTAGCGGCAAACGCAATCTGGACGATATACTTAAAGAAATAAAATTAAAATACACTATGGAAAAAGAATAGCTAATGGATAACTATTATTATGAATACAAAGATGATGGCGATATAAAATATTGTTATCCCGGCACAAAAATTTTGATAAATAAATTCAATATTCATGATACCCAAAAGCTAAACGACCTGGAAAGAGAATTGTCTATTGTTAAGGCGGCTGTTTTGGCAGATAAAATAACGGGCAATTTTGACTTGGCTCATTTACAAAATATCCATAAATTTCTCTTTGCTGATATTTATGACTGGGCCGGAGAAATACGCAAGGTTGATATTGCCAAAGGTAATATTTTTTGCCTGGTTCAATTTATCGAACCGCAATTTGCAGAATTGCATAAGCAGCTGCAAAATGACAATTTTTTGCATAGACGAACGGATATTGATTATATCAGCACCAAAATCGCCTATTATTTATCAGAAATAAACGCCATTCATCCTTTTCGGGAAGGCAACGGACGTGCTCAAAGAATTTTTTGCCAACAGCTGTGCAATAACACCGGCCATTTTTACCTTGACTTCTCCATGGTTAAGCCCAGCGAAATGTTAACTGCCAGCATTGAGGCTTTCACATGTAAATACGACAAAATGCAAGCATTAATCCGAAAATGCCTGCAAAAAATCAACTAAATCATCAGTAAATCTGCTTATACGCCAAAGGAGGCGGCAATTATGGATTTTAAGCTGCACAGCAATTATCAGCTGACCGGCGATCAGCCCCAGGCGGTGGAGGCGCTCTGCGCAGGGCTGGCCGCCGGCGCGCCCCACCAAACCCTGCTGGGGGTTACGGGCAGCGGCAAAACCTTTACCATGGCCAACGTTATTGCCCGCAGTCAGCGCCCGGCTTTGGTAATCGCCCACAACAAAACGCTGGCCGCCCAACTATACGGCGAGTTCAAGGAGTTCTTCCCGGAAAACGCCGTGGAATATTTTGTTTCCTATTATGATTATTACCAGCCAGAGGCCTATATTGCCCGCTCGGATACTTATATCGCCAAGGACGCTTCAATCAACGACGAAATTGAAAAACTGCGCCATTCTGCCACCGCCGCGCTGCTGGAGAGGCGCGATGTGATTGTGGTGGCTTCGGTTTCCGCTATTTACGGCTTAGGCTCGCCGGAATTTTATCAGAATATGACTATTTCGCTGCGGCTGGGGCAGGATTTTGGCCGTGATGAACTGTTGCGCCGCCTGGTAGACATTCAATATACCCGCAACGATCTGGATCTGCATCGGGGCACGTTCCGCGCCAAAGGGGATGTGGTGGAGGTATTCCCGGCTGGATACAGCGACGTGGCAGTGCGGGTGGAATTTTTTGGCGATGAGATAGAGAGCATTTCCGAAGTGAACACCGTAACCGGCGAGGTTCTGCACCGTCTGCCCCACATCAGCATCTACCCTAACAGCCATTACGTTACCGGCGACACCACCATGGAGCGCGCCCTGCACGATATTCGGGAAGAACTTGCCGACCGCCTGGCGGTGCTCAAAGCCAACAACAAGCTACTGGAAGCCCAGCGGCTGGAACAGCGCACCAACTTTGATTTGGAAATGCTGGAGGAAATCGGCCACTGCCAGGGGGTGGAAAATTATTCCCGCCATATGGACGGCCGTCAGCCAGGAGAGCCGCCCTACACTTTGCTGGACTATTTTCCCAAGGATTTTGTGCTGCTGGTGGACGAAAGCCACGTTACCCTGCCCCAGGTACGCGGTATGTATGAGGGCGACCGCTCGCGCAAGCAATCGCTGGTGGAATACGGCTTTCGCCTGCCCTCGGCCATGGACAACCGCCCCCTGCGCTTTGCCGAATTTGAGGAGCGGATTCATCAGGCTATCTATGTTTCGGCCACGCCGGGGGACTATGAGCTGGAGCACTCGCCCCAAGTGGTGGAACAGGTGCTGCGCCCCACCGGTCTGGTGGACCCCCAAATTGAACTGCACCCGATCGACAAGCAAATCGACCACCTGCTGGGCGAAATCCACAAGGTAATTCAGGCCCAGGGGCGGGTGTTGATTACCACGCTGACTAAACGGATGGCCGAGGACTTGACCGACTATCTGAACGAGGCCGGCGTCAAAGTACGCTATCTGCACAGCGACGTGAAGACGCTGGAGCGCATGGCGATTGTGCGAGATTTGCGCCTGGGCAATTTTGACGTTTTGGTGGGCATCAACCTGCTGCGCGAGGGTTTGGATATTCCTGAAGTGCATTTGGTAGCGATCCTGGACGGCGACAAGGAGGGCTTTTTGCGCTCGCACCGCTCGCTGATTCAGACAATCGGCCGCGCCGCCCGCAACGTCAACGGCTGGGTGATTATCTATGCCGATAACATGACCGATTCCATGCAGGCGGCCATCAGCGAAACCCAGCGCCGCCGCGACATTCAAATGGCCTATAATCAGGAGCATGGCATCGTGCCCCAGACGATTAAAAAAGAAGTACGCGATTTAATCAGCGCAATTCTGCCGGAAACCGCCGAGGCTGCCGCTGCCGGCGACAAGCAGGGCTATCAGAAACTGAACCGCAAGGAACGCGAAAAAGTAATCCGCAATCTGGAAAAAGAGATGCGCGAGGCCGCCCGCCGGCTGGAATTTGAAAAGGCCGCCGAAGCGCGCGATCTGATTATGGAACTGAAAGCAATGAGTAATTACTAAATATATTAAATTATATTATATAGAAGCAGTTCAATAGCGCATCAGATACGCGAAGTCAGACTGTGAGAGGAGGCAGATGTACCGTTAGTACATCTGCGACTTGAACAGACTGACGACAAAGTAGATGATGTGCTAGTGAACTGCTGACAACAAGAAAATGAGAGATATTTGGAACCCCTGGCACGGCTGTATAAAGAAAAGCGAAGGCTGCGCCAACTGTTATATGTATTTTTTAGATAAAATCCGCGATCAAAACGGCGCGGACATTTACCGCACGCAAAATTTTGACTATCCCCTGCAAAAAAATCGCGCCGGCGCTTACAAAATCAAAAGCGGCGAAACGCTGCGGGTTTGTATGACCTCCGACTTTTTTCTGGCCGAGGCTGATCAATGGAGGGAAGAGGCCTGGTCAATCATCTGGCAGCGCCGGGATGTGAAGTTTTTGCTGCTGACCAAACGGCCGGAGCGCGTGGCCGCCTGCCTGCCCGCCGACTGGGGCGACGGCTGGGAAAACGTTTTCTTCAACGTAACCTGCGAGAACCAGCGCCGCGCCGACGAGCGTCTGCCGTTGCTGCTGGAGCTGCCCTTTAAGCACAAGGGCGTTTTCTGCGCCCCCTTTATCGGCCCGGTGAGCCTGTCCAAATGGCTGCCCGCCGGCCAGATTGAACAGGTAACCTGCGGCGGCGAAAACTATGACGGCGCCCGCCCCTGTGATTTTGCCTGGGTGCAGCAGCTTAGCCGCGAGTGCGCGGCCAGCAATGTCAGCTTTTATTTTTTTGAAACCGGCACCAACTTTGTCAAAGACGGCCGCCATTATTTCATTCCCAACAAAAGGCTGCAAAGCCAACAGGCGCACAAATCAGGCGTCAACGTGAAAGGACGGCCCGCCCATTACAAACTTTGTGATGGATTCGGCCGCCCTCTGGCCAAAGCCAGGCTTTACAAGCCCCGCTTTGCCCCCCAGTGTATCGACTGCGGCAGCCGCGCCATTTGCAACGGCTGCGCCAGGTGCAATACCTGTTATTTATTAAAATAAATTATTTCTCCCTGGATTTGGCCCTCCTCAATGGTCAGCAGACCATAAGAGGGCTTTTTTATTTCGCCCAGCGGACGCACCGCCGAACCTGGATTGAACAGCAAAACGCCCTCTCGCCGTTCACACAGCGGCACATGGGAATGGCCAAACACCACGGCCTGCACCGGCGACTCGGCAAAAGTGCGCAAGGCCGCCTGCGGCGTCGGCAAATGCGGGAACAGATGCCCATGCGTCAGGCCAATACTAAGGCCCGCGGCTTGGACAATCCGCTGCTGCCCCAGCCGGGCAGTGGTTTCCGCCCGATCGCAGTTACCAGCCACCGCCTCCACCGGCGCAATTTTTTGCAGCTCATCCAGCAAACTCAAGTCTGTCCAATCGCCGGCATGCAAAAGCAAATCCGGCTTCTGCGCCGCCAACAGCTCCAACACCCTGGGCAGAGGCAAACCCGACTGCCAATGGGTATCGGATACAACAGCTATTTTCATAATTTGACCACATTGGCCGCCTGCGGGCCACGCGCCCCCTCTACCTCATCAAATTCCACTTCCTGGCCGTCGTCCAGCGTTTTAAAACCGTCCGATTGGATAGCCGAGTAATGCACAAAAACATCGCTGCCGCCCTCGCGCTCAATAAAACCAAAACCTTTTTCAGCGTTGAACCATTTAACCTTGCCTTTCATATCTAACAAAAAACCTCCTTGCAACCTCTTGGGCTAAAAAATTTACAGCTAATATTATAGTCGATTTGGCAAAACATTGCAAGCACTATCCGCAAAAGTTTATCGACATTTTCCACCGGGCCATACGCCGCCGGCCAATCGCCTCAAGCAAGAAAAATGTCGAAACAATGCGCCGTCCAGCAAATTATTTTGTAAAAAAATTCAAAAAGTTTGTACAAATATGTTGCATTTTGTTTTAGTATAGGTTATAATATAGCCAGCAAAAAACAAGCCTATCCAAAAGGATAGTCCGGCAGACAAATTAGCAACCAAGCCTTTAACAGTTTATGGTTTCCCCTGTAAAATACTGCATCAGCGCAGGCTATCTATCGGAAATTGTAGGCTGTCAGAATAAAAAAAGATAAAGGGAGGTTTGATTAACAATGGCATTTACAGACAAAACCTTGGTTTGCAAGGAATGTGGTGAGGAATTTTTGTTTTCGGCATCGGAGCAAGAGTTTTACGCCGAAAAAGGGTTCCAGAATGAGCCTGCGCGTTGCCCTCATTGCCGAGCCGCCCGCAAACAGCAGAGAAACGCCGGACGGGAAATGTTCACCGTTATCTGCGCCGATTGCGGCACTGAGGCTCATGTACCATTTAAGCCGGTAAATGATCGCCCGGTTTATTGCCGCGAATGCTACAATAGACATCAGGCTTAACCAAACTCAAATCTTAACAGATAACAGCAGCGTTCTGCCAAAGACACTGCTGTTATTTTTGTGAACACTTAGCGGTTGATTAATATTTGCCGCCGCCGCCGCATATTCTGCTATAAAAGAATCGCCCCAAAGGAGATGCGGCCTGTGCAGCTTGGAGAAACTATTTTGTTGGGCGCGGCGCTGGCCATGGACGCTTTTGCGGTTTCAGCCGCCAGCGCCATGACGCTGAAAAATATTCGCCCGGTTGATTTACTGCTTTTGGCCGGCGCTTTTGGTTTTTTTCAGGGGCTTATGCCCCTGATTGGTTACTTTGCCGGCAATGCCTGCGCAGTTTTCACTATCCATTTAGCCAGTCCGCTGGCCTGCCTGCTGCTGTGTCTGGTGGGCGGCAAAATGCTGACCGACAGTCTGCTGCACCCTGCCGAGCCGATAATCTGCCTGACCCCCCAGCTAATACTGCTGCAAGCTGTCGCCACCAGCGTTGACGCTCTGGCCGTCGGCGTAAGCCTGGCCGCCGCCGGCGTCAACCTTAATCCCACCGCCGGGCTAAACATCTGGCAGGCCAGCTTGGTTATCGCCGCCTGCACATTCGCCCTTTGTCTGCTGGCCGGTCTGCTTGGCCGGCTGTGCAGCGCCCGCCTGGCGGGGCAGGCCGGCAAAGCCGGCGTGTTTGGCGGCCTGGTGCTGATCGCTATCGGTTTGAAAATGCTGTTTTGAACAAGCTTGACAAGAATATAAATACATTCTATAATTAAATAAAATACTGAGAAAGTCAGAACAGGATTATGCAAACTGAAAAATACCGACAAAAAACATTTTTCGGCACCGGCCTGCCGTTGTTTGCAGCGTCGCTGCCTTTTTTGCTGTTCGCACTGTATGGCCTGCTTAAACAATTCTCACTTCTGGTCTGTATACCGCTAACACTGACCGGACTACTGCTTATCATGGCCGGATGCCGGCAAACCAGACGAAATAATATACAGCTTTTGCAGTTTGTACGCCAAAATTCAACTTTTGTGCACCAATGCAAGCCGCCGCTGACAATCCCGGAACTGCTGAAACGCCTAAAACAAGAGGGTTTCGAGCTGATTGAATATCCCTTTGGCAATTATTACGCCTTTCGGCAACTGGACAAAAAACACAAATGTCATTTTTTTCTGGCCAATAATGACACGCCTGACCTCCCGGAAGCCGAAGAATATTCCAAACTATTCATTAGAACAGTTTATGAAACCGGCCTGGCCGCCGGCAGCCAATATCTGCTCAATCTGGAATATGGCCCTGAACTGGAAAAACAAGCGCCCGCATATATCAAGGCTGCCCGGGACGGGTTTATGTACGACAAAAGTAATATTCCGTTTGGTTTTCGTGTGGCCTATGACACCAAAAGCAACCGCCTTTATTGGGCCGAGGCCATAACAGACGTTGAATGGCATAAAAGCGAAATTACAGCCAGCTACGTCAGCAAACTGCTGAAAAAACTTTTTTCTTACTAAACAGCAATTTAAAAAAACTACTGTTGTAGTATTGACAAATTTATAAGACTGTGGTAGTATATGTTTAGAGTGAGCGCTTACTCTAAACATATTTTTTATGCTAGCAACAAAACAAACCCAGGAGGACAAGTTTATGGCAGTTAAGGCAGAGAACAAGCTGGTAGATTCCGAACTAAAAGTGATGAACGTGATCTGGCGGCTGGGTGAGCCGACCGCCAGGCAGGTGGCCGAGGTTTTGCAGGCCGAAGTCGGCTGGAACATCAACACCACCTACACCCTGATCAAACGCTGCATCCAAAAGGGCGCGGTGCAAAGGCAGGAGCCGCATTTCGTCTGCCGGGCGCTGGTTAGCAAAGCCAGCGTACAGGCCGCCGAAACCAACAATTTAATCAATAAGATTTTTGACGGCTCCGAAGAGCAGCTTTTTGCCGCGCTTTTAGGCCGGGAAAAAGTCAGCGCCCAGCAGGTTGCCCAGCTGAAACAACTGGTGGAGGATTGGCCCAATGAATGTTAGCTTGCTTTCTCCCCTGCAATGGACGCTAACCGGCACTCTGCTGATTGGTCTGATTGCCAGTCTGCGTCTGCTGCTGCAAAATAAAAAATGGCTGCCCCGCCAGGTTTGGCTGCTAATCTGGTGGCTGGTACTGCTAAGACTGCTACTGCCTGTCAGTATTCCGGTCAGCCTGCCGGTGAGTCTGCCGGCTAATTTGCCCCTGAACCTGCCGGCCAATTTATCAGTCAGCATAGCCGCCAGCCCGTCCCCTAACCCGGCTGTCGATATGCCTGATAAGCCAGCCGGCAATCAGCCGGCCAAAATTTTAACCGTTCCCGCGCAAACCGCAGACCCAACAGCCCCAACCGAACCGGCAACTCCCGCCCCGGCCAGCCCAAGTAAATTTTGGCCGCTGCTTTGGGCAGGCGGTACAATCGCCGCCGCGGGCTTTTTCAGCCTGGTATACCTGCGCGGCCGCCGTCGTTTCCGGCAGGCCCGAAAGCTGGACACGCCGTTTTTTCAACAATGGCTGGCTGAACACCCCCTGCGCCGCCCGGTAAGCGTGCGCCAAAGCGATAAAATAAACCTGCCGCTGACTTATGGGCTGCTGCGCCCAATTATCCTGCTGCCGGCCAGCATGCCCGACAATCAGTACGAACGGCTGAATTATGCTCTGCTGCACGAATGGACGCATATCCGCCATTTCGACGCTGCCGGCAAGCTGCTGGCCGCCGCCGCACTTTGTCTGCATTGGTTTAACCCGGCGGTTTGGCTGTTCTTCCTGCTGTTCAGCCGGGATATGGAGCTGGCCTGCGATGCAGCGGTAGTACGCCACTGCGGCAGCGAACCGGCGGCCCGGCGCGAATACGCCCTGACGCTGTTAAGCTGGGCGGAGAACTGCCCGCAGCCGGCGGCGCCCGGCCTGATGAACAGTCTGGGCAGCGGCTACAATAACAAAAGTGTGATAGAAGAAAGGATTGTGTCAATCATGAAAGTGAAGAAAGTGAGCTTTTTAACCCTGGCGGTCTTTGGCCTGCTGCTTATTGGCGCCGCCGTGGCTTTTGCCACGCCGGGAAAGCCCAGCCAACAGTCAACCAACCTGCTGACCGCCGATATGCTGGCTAATCTGGAACTTATTGATTATAATAAAATGAGTGATGAGGAAATAAATCAACTGTTCAACAGCCTGGATTATGACAATATGAACGATGAAGAACTGCACCGGTTATACAGCGGCATGGCGCGCGCCCAGTGGTCCAGACTGCTTGAACCATACACCCAGTTCGGGCTGGGCTGGCAGTTTGACGATCCGGATATGGACGGCCAGGGCCTGAAAATGTATTATCATGGGCACGAGGTGCGCGGTATCTATGACGAACCCACCGGAAACTGGCTGACCGAACATTTAGGCACCAGCAGTTATGGGCCGGGCGCTGTGGAACTCTACACCGTCTACACCGGCGGCCAGTTAAGCGGCCTGCGCCTGGCTACGCCGGAAGAACAAGCCGGCTGGGACGAACAGCGCGACCGCCCGATGTATGATGAAATACAGCCCTATGAGCAGTTCGGCCTGATCTATGGCGAGCGCGGGCGGCTGCTCTACAACGGCCAGCTGGTGCGCTACTTCTGGGACGGCTACGATATTGTGCGAGACGGCCAAAAGCTGGGCCGGGCTATTCATTTTGAATATATCAATGTGGAGGGCGAGGTGGACCTGCGCACCAAACGCGATGTGATTTACAACGCCGACGGCAGTATCGACCCGTTTGGCGAGCTGCTGGGCTTGGAGGTTTATGTGGAAGAAAACTTTGCGGCAATGCAGAACCCGGCCGCACAGCAAGTTGCTTATGCCGAATATGACGAGAGCCAGACCGACAATAGTTCGACAGACGAGATGCCGCAGCAGGTGGCATACGCTCTCCGCCACAATAACCCGGAGGAGGAAGCGGCGAACGATCAGACGATTGCCGAACGCCTGGCGCAATATGAACAGTTCGGGCTAGAATACCGCGAGGTGATTACGCTCAATGGTACCCAGCGCGACATTTACTTTCAAGAAGAGCTGGTCAGCGCTTTTATTGACAATACGCGCAGCAGCGGCCTGACCGTACAGAGCAGCAGCAAGCCGGAGCGCGAGCAGTTTGTCATGACGGAATATGACAACCGCGGGCAGCTTATCGGCCTGCGCCTGGCCACCGAAGAGGAAGTGAACGAGCGGCTTAGTAAATACCAACATCAGGACAACGGTATTCGTTTCTTCCCCGGCTATAACGCCGACGGCGAGCGAACCCTCTATTACAGCACCGACGGCAACAAAACCCGCAAAGCGATTGCCAAACCGGAGTAAAAAGCCTATTGACAAAATAAGCAATTATGTATATAATTTTGTCAAATAAAGGATTTTTGCGAGGTTTGAATATGCGTTTTTCCATAAAAAAAGCAATGCGCGCTTATTTTGGCGGCAAACTGCGGCTGGGCATTTTCTGGTTCGTGCTGTACTGCGCGCTTGGTTATGCACAAATTGAACTGTTTTACGGCCCGCTGGTCTGGTTTTATGACAGTTATCCTTATTTAATGGGTGCGATTGCCTGCATAAACCTGACCGCCTTTGGTATCAGCCTGGGCTACCTGCTGACGCGTCTGGTTACGCGGCTGAACTACACCGGCCGCCTGCGCCGCGATTTAAGCCGCTTTCTGCCGGACAGCGCCGCCGCCGATCCCTATTCGGTGCTGGATGAGGATATTCGCCGCCAGCCCTGGCCGAAAGTTCCCATTTATATTGGCGATTGTTGGCTGGTAATGCCCGGCCATGCAATGCGGCGCGACCGAATCGTCGGCATATTTTTTGAAGAACTTAATAAATCGTTTCTTTCCAACAAAGTGCGACTAACAATCGTTGACGATTTAGACGGTCAAATGTATCTGGATATTAAACCGGCCTGGCACCCGGAAATCTTCCAAACCCTGGCTAAGCTGCACCCGGCCGCCGCCAACGCCGATCACCGAGTGCTGCGTTCTCTGCCGGAGGGCAGCCATTTCAGCGCTCTTCGCCAGAACAATGAGCCGCCGTTGCCTATCAACTAACAATCGCCGCCGTTTTCAACGGGAGCGGCGGCGCACTGTTGCTTTGCTTAATAACAAACCGCCCGCCCCAAATCATACAGGGACGGACGGTTTTGCTTTATATCTTAGACTTCAAACATTGGCGTAGAGAGATAACGTTCGCCGGCTTGCCTTCAGCCGTAATTCTCGCCTAAAACCAACCTGACTCCTAGACTTCAAACATTGGCGTAGAAAGATAGCGCTCGCCGGTATCCGGCAGCAGCGCCACAATCATTTTGCCCCGGTTCTCCGGGCGTTTAGCCAACTGGGTGGCCGCCCAGACCGCCGCGCCGGAAGAAATTCCCACCAAAACGCCTTCCCGATGAGCAATCGCCTTACCGGTCGCCATCGCGTCAGCGTCTTCTACAGTGATCACCTCATCATAAATGCCGGTGTTCAAAGTTTGCGGCACAAAGCCCGCGCCAATGCCCTGGATTTTATGCGCCCCGGCCTGGCCTTTAGATAAAACCGGCGAGCCAGCCGGCTCTACCGCCACCACTTTAATTTGCGGATTCTGTTCTTTCAGATAAGCGCCCACGCCGGAAACCGTACCGCCAGTACCCACGCCGGCTACAAAAATATCCACTTTGCCGTCGGTATCCTGCCAAATCTCCGGGCCAGTAGTGCGCCTATGCACATCCGGGTTGGCCGGATTGCTAAACTGGCCGGGGATAAAACTGTTCGGCGTGGCCGCCGCCAACTCCTCGGCTTTGGCAATCGCCCCTTTCATACCCTTAGCGCCCTCGGTCAGCACCAGCTCTGCGCCATAGGCTTTCAGCAGATTGCGCCGCTCCACGCTCATGGTTTCCGGCATAGTTAAAACAAGCCGCCAGCCCCGCGCCGCGGCCACTGCCGCCAGGCCAATACCGGTGTTGCCGCTGGTCGGCTCAATAATCACCGCATCCTGGCCCAGCTTGCCCTCAGCCTCCGCCGCCGCCAACATCGCCGCCGCCACGCGGTCTTTAACGCTGCCCGCCGGATTAAAATACTCCAGTTTGGCGATAATCGTCGCCGCCAGCCCCTCCGCACGGTTATAATTTTGCAGCTCTAAAAGCGGCGTATGTCCTATCAAATCGGTAAAACTCTTAGCAATCTTCATCTTTAAAAAACCCCCTATTTTTATACGTTTATTAAGCCTAGTTATTTAATAGGTTTTATTATACCCCCTAATCTGCCGATTGTCAAGATGATTTATACAGATTTTTTAATAAAACTATTGCTTTTCCACAAACCCGGGAGTATAATATAAATGATATTATCAAGTGTTCAAAGCTGTTTTGTTTGGTGGCCGCGCTTGCCGGTGCGGCAGCAGCCAGACAGGAGCCGGCAAAAAAATCGGTTGCCAAAACCGGTTCTTTTGCCGGCTTAAAATTTATAACCAGAAAAGAGTTGATAACATGAACCAATGGCAACCCCAGTTAGATAAAATACTTTTAGCGGCTTATGCCAAACTGCCGGTAGGCACATCTGCCCAACGGCTTTATGACAATTTGGTTTTGGTGGTGATTGTCAACCGGGAAAGCGGCTGTATTGAACAGGCCGAGGTTTCTTTCGTTACCCAGGCAGCCAGAGATTTTTTAGCCAGTCTGCTGTGCGGCTATGATCTGCGCCAGGGGGCGGAGCCGCTGGCCCGGCTTTTGCAGCAGGTGTATTTCGGCCCCTTAAAAAAGGCCTTGCTATCCGCCGTTAAAATGATTGCCGCCCAATATACTGAGGCCTGCGCCAGGAATCAGGAGGTGTCAAGATGACGCTAAGCATCATCCATATTATCAGTATCATTGCAACTCTTTTAATTATTATGTCGTTAGGCATATTTTCCGGACGACGCGTAAAAAACGCCGCCGACTTTAACACCGGCGGCAAAAGCGCCGGGGCGCTGCTGGTGGCCGGCATCATCACCGGCACATTGATTGGCGGCAGCTCCACCATCGGGACGGCCGAGCTTGGTTTTAACTATGGCTTTTCGGCCTGGTGGTTCACTCTGGGGGCGTCGTTGGGCTGCGTGCTGCTGGCTGCAATTTATGCCCGGCCGGTGCGCCAAAGCGACTGCACCACCATTCAGGAAATTATCAGCGCCGAATACGGCCAAACCGCCGGTCTGGTAACTTCAATCCTCACCGCCATTGGCATTGTGCTGAACATTGTGGCGCAGATTTTGGCCGCCAATGCCCTGCTTGGCTCAATGTTCGGCCTTAACCCCTTTTGGTGTTCTCTTGTCAGCATTATCATTATGGCCTGCTATGTATTGTTCGGCGGCATCAAAGGCAGCGGCCTGCTGGGGCTGGTTAAGCTGGCGCTGCTCTATCTGGCGACGGTGGCCTGCGGGCTTATGGCTATTAAAATGAACGGCGGCCTGGCCGAGTTTTACGCGGCTCTGCCCAAGGCGCAGTATATGAATATGTTTGCGCGGGGGTTCGGCACCGATTTTGGCGTAGGGCTAAACGTGGCGCTGGGGGTAATCTCCACCCAAACCTACATCCAGGCTGCGCTGGCTGGCCGCTCCAACCGCGAGGCTGTCAAGGGCTGTCTGTTCGCCGCCACTTTAACGCCGCCTATCGGCTTTTTCAGTCTGTTTGTGGGTATGTATATGCAAATCCACTTCCCGCAGATTAATGCAGCCGAAGCTTTCCCCAGCTTTATCCTGAATTTTCTGCCCGCGCCGCTGGCTGGCGTGGCTCTGGCTACCCTGCTGATTGCCGTCGTTGGCACCGGCTCCGGCATGGCGCTGGGCTTTGGTACGATCATCAGCAACGATATTTATAAAAATTTCATCAATCGCCAGGCCGACGGCAAAAAGCTGCTGCTGGTATCGCGCCTGATTATCCTGGCTACCTTAATCGTTTCTGCACTGTTTACCCTTGGCAACCTGGGCAGCGCTATTTTAAGCTGGGGTTCAATGTCAATGGGCCTGCGCGCCGTTGTGCTGCTGGCCCCGATGACGACCGCTCTTTTTCTGCCAGGCCGTATCCGCCCCGCCGCGGCCATTGCCAGCAGCACCATCGGCGTTCTGGTTATGCTGCTGGCCCGCGGCCTGCCCCTGCCCTTTGACACGCTCTTCCTCGGCCTGCTGGCCGCCGTGCTAATTCTGCTGCTCGACCTTGCGCTGGACGGCAAAAAATAATTTTTATGAAATATGCAGTTCCTGTTTCAGGGCCTGCTGCAAAACTAACGAGAAATTTATATTCTGTTTTTCTGCCATAGTGTTTAGCCAGGCCGGTATTGTCAATGTTTTTTTCACCGCTCTATTATCAAAGAACTTGCGATAATCCAAAGTATCACAACTAATCAAACTGACAAATGACGTACTATCAACCGCTATTTCCTTAATAGAAGATGATACAGGAATTTCCTGACCGCTCTCCTCCAAATCATACAATGTTAAACAAAGCACATCATTAGCCATAGCAATAGCCTCTGATAAATTTACACCAGAGGTATAACAACTGGCAAAATCCGGAAACATTACCGAATAACCACTTTCTTCTGGTGTAAAAATTGCCGGATAAACATATTTAGCCATATCAACCACCCCTTTATATTACAAACCTGCGTCCCGTTTGATTGATTTAAGTGTTCCGGATGGCACTTCTTCTGCACCATGCCGACTAACCGGAAAGGTTTTGCCAGTAATTGGGCTGAACCAAATTGCATGGTTACTGCCCTCTCTTATTATTTTACACTTTATTTTACGTAATTCTCTTATCAATTCATTATATCGCATTAACAAAACCACCCCAAACAATATTAACACGTATTAACACGTATGTCAAGAGACATTAAAACCCCATACGCAAATTTGCAGCGTATGGGGCTTTAAATTATCTCCTATTCATCAGCTGGCCTTTAGTATACCAATTATACGCATTTCTTAAACATAAAAAAGCCTGGTCGGCAACAAAAAGAGCCAAGGCGCAGTGAGAACTGCCAGCGTTAAAGCGGTGCGCCGGCGCTGCTCGTCAGTTATATCCACTGGCTCCAGCGCCCAATTTATATTAAAGCGGTAAATCAGCGCGCCGCCAAACAAAATGGCCGCCAGCGTGTAGGCCAGAGCAAAGGGGCCTTCAAAAACATTGTTGTAAAAATATGAGTGAATATTTTGGTAAATCCAATCGTTATCTATCAGCATAACAGCCAGCAGCATCAGCGAACTCAAAAAATCCGCGGCAAAACCAGCCAGCCAAACCCGCAACAGCGCCGACAGGGACTTCTGCCTGACATTGGGGATTTTCTGCCAACGCAGCGCCAGCGCCGTAACCACCCAATCCAGAACCAGATTGCCGCCTACAATCAGCAGCAGCCAGACAAACGCCCAAAGCGGCTCCGCAAACGGCAGCATAATCATAATCATGGGTGAAAAAATTATAAAAACCGGGAAAATCATGTTATACATCACAACGCTGCGTTTTTTCATCGGCCAAATCTCCTTTACACGCTACCCGGCTAAAAATTATTCCACTGTAACCGATTTCGCCAGGTTCTTGGGTTGGTCGATACTGCAACCCTTTTGGCTGGCGACATAATAAGCGAAAAGCTGCAAGGGGATCACCGTCAGCGTAGGCTGGAACAACTGATGCGTTTTCGGCACATAGAAAACAGCGTCGGCCACCTCGGCCATGCGCTCGTCGCCTTCCACCGCCACCGCCAGCAAATAAGCGCCGCGGGCCTTAACCTCTTCGGCGTTGCTCTTAATCTTCTCCACCAGACGATCGCAGGTGGCCAGGGTAACAACCAGCGTCCCCTGCTCGATCAGCGAGATGGTGCCATGTTTCAACTCGCCGCCGGCGTAGGCCTCGGAATGAATATAAGAAATTTCTTTCAGTTTAAGGCTGCCCTCCATAGCCAGCGCATAATCCAGATTACGGCCAATGAAGAAAATACTGTGCTTGTTATAAAGCTGCGAAGCCAAATACTGAATTTTTTCTTTATCCTGCAAGGTCTGTTCCAACTGGTCGGGCAAAGCCAACAACGCCTGATAACACTCCGCCAGCTCGCTTTCGGTCATCCTGCCCAACAAACAGGCAAATTTCAGGGCAATCAGATAAATCACCGCCAGTTGGGTACTATACGCTTTGGTGGAGGCAACGGCAATCTCCGGCCCGGCCCAGGTGTAGAGTACGTCGTCGGCCTCGCGGGCAATGGTGGAGCCCAGCACGTTGACAATCGCCAGAACGTGCGCCCCCTGCGCCCGCCCCTCGCGCATTGCCGCAATGGTATCGGCGGTTTCGCCAGATTGAGAAATTACAATCATCAGCGTATCTGCGCCGATAATCGGGCCGCGATAGCGAAATTCCGAAGCAATATCCACCTCCACCGGGATACGCGTGGTTTCCTCCAAAACATATTTCGCCACCGCGCCCACATGATAAGAAGAACCACAGGCCACAATATAAATTTTCTTAAATTTAGCCAACATCGCCGCGTCAATATTAAAATCATCCAGCACAATTTGGCCGTTTTGCAAACGCGGGCTTAAAGTTTTACGCACGCTCTCCGGCTGCTCCATAATCTCTTTGAACATAAAATGTTCATAGCCGCCCTTTTCCGCCGCCGAAACATCCCAGTCAATATGCTGGGGCTGCTTTTCCACCAAATCCAGGCTGGCGTCATAAATCTCCACCTTATCGGCAGAAATCACCACAATCTCGCGGTCGTCCAGATAATAAACGTCTTGCGTATAGGCCAACAGCGCCGCTACGTCCGAGGCTATCAGATTTTCGCCCTGGCCCAGGCCAACCACCAGCGGGGCGTCCTGCCGCACAGCATAAAAATGCTCGGGCTCATCAACACAGATTATCCCCAGCGAATACGCGCCCTCCAAAGCGCCCAACAGCTTAGCCATAGTTTCCAGCATATTGCCGTTATAGTAGTATTCCACCAACTGGGCGATAACCTCGGTATCCGTCTGGGATACAAATTCATACCCGCGCTTTTGCAGGCGGGCTTTCAGCTGCTGATAGTTTTCAATAATCCCGTTATGTACCACTGCAAAGCGGCCAGAGCGGCTGAGATGCGGATGGGCGTTAACGTCGCTCGGCTCGCCATGCGTGGCCCAGCGAGTGTGGCCAATACCCATAAAACCGGGCACGCTGCGTCCCTCGTCAGTCAGCTGGCGCAAAACTTTCAGCTTGCCGGCCGCCTTAACCATTTCAATCTTGTTATCATGCCAAACCGCTATGCCAGCGGAATCATAACCGCGGTATTCCAGAGTGGCCAGCCCTTTCAGCAGAACCGGCGCCGCCTCTTTACCCCCTACATAGCCAACTATGCCACACATAAAAACTCCTCCTAATTTTAAC
>CAQWMM010000012.1 GCA_948907985.1 uncultured Bacillota bacterium | reverse complement strand
ATATTGAAAAAGACGGCGCTCTGGGCGGCGCTAATTTGCAGCGGTATCGGGAGCTGACGCAAATTAAGGGTTTGCAGATTGTCGCCAGCGGCGGCGTCAGCTTTGCCCATGAACTGCCGGCCCTGGCGGAGCTTGGCGTGGCGGGTGTGATTATTGGCAAGGCGCTTTATACGGGCGCATTGCGCCTGCCGGAATGTTTGGCGGCGGCCAGGGGGAATGCCTGATGATTACTAAAAGAATTATTCCCTGTCTGGATGTGCGGGACGGCCGCGTGGTTAAGGGGCTGAATTTTCAGGGTTTGCAGGATGTTGACGATCCGGTTAATCTGGCGCGCTTTTATAATGAGGCGGGTGCGGATGAGCTGGTGTTTTATGATATAACCGCCAGCGCGGAGGGGCGGGCCATGTTTGTGGATATTCTGCGCCGGGTGGCGGCGGAGATTTTTATTCCGCTGACGGTAGGCGGTGGGATTCGCACTTTGGCCGATTTTGACCGTGTGCTGAAATGCGGCGCTGATAAGGTGAGCGTAAACAGCGGCGCTTTGGCTAATCCGGCGCTGATTGCTCAGGCGGCGCAGCGTTATGGCAACCAATGCGTGGTTTTGAGTATGGACGTGAAGCGGGTTGACGGGCGGCTGCATATTTTTGCCAAGGGCGGCCGCGAGGATACCGGCCGGGACGCTCTGGAATGGGCAGAATTTGGCGTGCACAGCGGCGCGGGCGAACTGGTTGTCAACAGTATTGACACCGACGGTGTGAAACAGGGCTTTGACCTGCCCATGTTGGACGCGATAGCCGCCCGAGTGCAGGTGCCTATTATTGCCAGCGGCGGCGCCGGCAAAATTGAGGATTTTATTGAGTTGTTTCAGCATCCGGGCATTGACGCCGGGCTGGCCGCCTCAATTTTCCATCACAAACAGGTGTTGCTGCCGGAGCTTAAACAGCGTTTGCGCGCTGCCGGGGTGGAAATGCGGATCTGAAAGACGGGAGGGGTGAGGCATATCATTAATGAGGCCGCAAAAATTTATAATATTGACGGCTGGCAGCTGACGTTGCCGGAAAGTTGGCGGCTGACGGTGGACGCCACAGCTCATCCGCCGCAATATATTTTTCAGGAACCGTATGGCCGCTTGCTGATTTGCGCCTCGTCCTGTACTTTTCAGGATGAAAGTCCCAGCGGCGTGCCGGAGCCGGAAGTGTTGCAGTTGCTTTTCAGTACCGGTTGCGAGCAGATGGGCATGCGGCCGGCGGTTAATCAGGTGGGGTTAAACACTTTGGCGGCGCTGACGGCTTATTATCCGCCGGGTTTTTCCGCGCTGGCCTACCGCGGCCAAACGCGGGACGGCGGCGTGATGGTGGGTTTTGGCATTTTTGCTCTCGGTACGATGCTAATGATTTATTTTGTGGGGGCTGAGGAAAGCGATTTTGTTAAAAATGATGCGGAATCGACAAGTTATTTTGAGTATGTTCGCTTGATTAAGCGTTTTATAGATTAAAAGCTGATTAGATAATGGAGGCAGAAATGGCGTTAAAATTTGATGAAAACGGCCTTATTCCGGCTATTGTGCAGGATTTTCATACTAAGCAGGTGCTGACGCTGGCATATATGAATGAGGAAAGTTTGGCGCTGAGTCTGGCGGAGGGGCGCACCTGTTTTTGGTCGCGCAGCCGGCGGCAGCTATGGCGCAAGGGAGAAGAAAGCGGCAATGTGCAGCATATTGTGAGCATAACCGCGGATTGCGACGAGGACGCTTTGTTGGTGCAGGTCAGCAAGGAAGGGCCGGCTTGCCACACCGGGCGGGAAAGCTGTTTTTTTCAGCCGGTGTTTGTGGACGAGGCAGTGCAAAGTCTGGGCATTGCCGGACTTTATCAGCTTTTGCAGGGGCGGCGGCAGCAGCCGCAGGCGGGCAGCTACACCTCGTACCTTTTTGAGAAAGGCCTGGATAAGATTCTGAAAAAGGTGGGCGAGGAGTGTACGGAAGTGATTATTGCCGCCAAAGATCAGGACAAGGCGGAAACCATTTACGAGGTGGCCGATTTATGCTACCATGTTTTGGTGCTGTTGGTGCAGCTGGGCATCAGCCCGGCGGAGATTGTAGCGGAGTTGGACAAAAGACATATCATTGAAAAAAAGGTTAAGCAGGAGAAAATGGTCTGATGGCAGTGTTAAGCAATGGCCACACGCACACCAGCCTTTGCGACGGCCAGGATACGCCGGCGGCCATGGCGCGGGCTGCTTATCAGTTGGGTTTTAAGTCGCTTGGTTTTTCCGGCCACAGTTTTTGCCCGGCGGACGGTTATGGTATGACGCCGTCGGCTATGGCGGAATATTGCCGGGAGGTCCGGGCGCTGCAAGCTGAATATCGAGGGCGAATGGCAGTTTATCTGGGGCTGGAGTTGGATTCTTTAAGCGATCTGCCGCCAGCCGGTCAGTTTGAATATTTAATTGGCAGCGTTCACAGTATAGTTGCACCGGGCGGGAGGGTGTATCCTATTGATGCGGCTCCGGAGGATATTTTGGCCGCGCTTGCGGACTTTGGCGGTGCGGAAGCCTATGTGCGGGCTTATTTTGCGGCGGTGGATGAAATGCTCGCTACCCGGCCGGTGCAGATTTGCGGGCATTTTGATTTAATCCGCAAGTTCAATGCCGAAAACCGGTTTTTTGATGAAAGCAGCCGTCAATATAAAGAAAATGCCGCCGCAGTTTTGCGGAGGCATTGCCAAACTAAGCAGGTAATTTTTGAAATAAACACCGGGGCGATGTATCGCGGCTATTTGGCGCGGCCTTACCCGGATTATTGGTTGTGGGAAATTTTGCGTGATGAAAAGGCCTGGGTGATGGTGAACAGCGATGCCCATTCGGTGGACGGTCTGGCCTGGCAGTTGGCGGAACAGACGGCGCGGGCCAAAGAATTTGGCTTAAAAGTGCTGACGGTCGACGAGCTTTTGAGCAATTAAGCTGAATTACTGAAATAAAGGCTGATTTTGTATAGAAGCGCAAACGGAATTGTATGGTGAATTACGATGCTGAATATGTTTGTAATTAAGGATAATCCTAAATCTTATGCACTGTTATTTTTGTTAGGTATTTTGGCCGGGGTTATTTGCCGGCTGTCTGATTTTCTGCCGTATGAAAGTTTGTGGAGTTTCTCCTCAATCGCCACTTTGCTTGGCTTTTGGATTACCAGCGTGGGGCTGATTACGCTCGCCAGTTCTTCTAATGGGGGAGCGTTTATCAACACTTTTCTTTATATGTTCGGTATGACCATAAGCTTTTACGGGCTGAAATATGTTTTGGGCTTCTTCCTGCCCGCTTTTGCTAATGACGGTTTTCAAACCAACCTGTTCCTTTTGTACTCAATGCTGTCGCTGGTGTGCGCCTTTGGCAGCTTTGTTTTATATTGTTGGAATGATGACCGCTGGTATAACTCAATATTATATGCTTTGCCGGCCAGCGGTCTGCTGGCGGAGGCTGTCGGTTGCCTGTTTATGTTGCTTAAATTGCGGATGCTGCTGGCGCAAACCATCTTTGACTCTTTGTTTGCTCTATGGTTTGGGGCGGCGCTTTACCGGCGGGCTAAAAGTAAAATTTTGTATATCGCAAGCTTGGCGGTGGTGAGTATAAGCGTTTTCTGGCTGATTTATAAACCGTTTGTTATTTAAATTATTATTTAGCGGTTTTCATGGCCAGGCCCATTTGATAAATCTCGTTTACCGGCAAATCATAGATAGCGGCGACCTCGCGGGCCGCCGCTTTGTGTTTCAGGCCGCCGGCCAGCAGCCGCGCCAGATGTTCTTTGGCGGCTGTTTTGTTTTCCGCCGCACCGTCCGGATTGTCCGCTCCGGTCTGTCCGCCCAGCACTAAAACAAACTCTCCCTTGGGGGTGCGTTGCTGCCAAAGTTCGCAAATCTCGGCCAACGGGCCACGGTTAACCTCCTGGAATTTTTTGGTCAACTCCCGGCAAACGGCGACGGGGCGCTGCGGCTCGAAAACTTGCAGCATAGTTTGCAGGGTGTTTTGCAGGCGGTGAGGGGCCTCGTAGAAAATCAGCGTACGCTGTTCCTGACGCAAGCCTTGCAAAAAGGGCAGTAAGGCCTGGCCGCGGGGCAAAAAGCCTTCAAAGGCGAAACGCTCGGTGGGCAGGCCGCTTAAAATTAAAGCCTGAATCAAGGCGCAGGGGCCGGGGATAACGTCAACATCATTTCCCGCCGCTATGGCGGCGCGCAAAATGGCCGCGCCGGGATCACAAATACCGGGCATCCCGGCGTCGCTGACTAAGGCCACGGTCTGCCCGTCTGCCAGCTCGGTCAGCAGACGCTCTTCACGTTTTTCTTCGTTATGCTGATAATAGCTTAAAAGCGGTTTTTTCAGCCCCAAATGCTGCAAAAGCAATCCGCTGTGCCGCGTATCCTCGGCGGCCACCAGATCGGCCTCCTGCAAAGCGCCGGCCTGCCGGTTTGATATATCTCCCAGATTGCCAATGGGTGTGGCTACCAAAATCAGCTTGCCCATTTTATCACCTGCTTAAATTTTTATTTATCGCTTGCCTGCGCTTCAAGCAGCAGCAGCTTTTTATAATTTTGTTGACGTTTGACGAGAAAGTTTTGGCCGGCCAGCAGTTTTTTCAGTTCGGCCTGCCGGTTTTGGGGCAGCACCAGAGCCAGCCGGCCGGCGGGGCGCAGCAGCCAGGCGGCGCTGGCTAAAAGCCCGGCCAGACTGCCGAAAAGCTCCGTTCGGGCGGCGGCGCGTTCCGGATAAGGGCTAAGCCGGCCGCTGCCTGCGGGCTGATAGGGCGGGTTGCTCACCAGCAGATCAATAGAGTGGGGCGCAAAATACTGCCAGGGCGTGCGCCAATCGCCCTGCCAAAAATGGCATTTCTGCAAAAGTTCCGGCAGATGTGCGTTTAGCTGCAAACTGCGCCGGGCCAGTTCCACATTTTGCGGCATAATCTCCAGCCCAAAACAATCTGCCTGCTGATTTTTGGCCCAAAGCAGCAAAATCAGCCCGCCGCTGCCGCTGCCTAAATCACAGATTTTGTTATCAGCCTGGTTGGGTTGGATAAATTCGGCGAGAGCCAGAGAATCCTCGGAAAAACCGAAAAAATCGCTTCTTTGCAGCAGGCGCAAGCCGAGTACGCCAAGCTGAACCTCGGTTTCTTTCACATATTCTCCTTTAAAAAGCTTTGGCAGAACAAACATTCTTCGCCATGGCGGTTTTGAGCGTAATAGGTGGCGCAAATATGATAGCCCTCGTTATAAAGCTTGGTCAGTTCCTCCAGGCCTTCGCTGCGGATATTTTCCACACTAAGACGCTCCAGCAGGCGCGCGTTCTGAACCTCCATAGAATCTACCTTAATGCGCAGTTCCTGTAGCTTATCCAACATTTGATTCAGCTGTTCTTCCAGGGCCAAAATTTCATTCCTCAGTGCCAAGGCTATCTTCCTCCTTGTTGCGGCGGTTCTGGCCGCCTGGCTTTTTAGGGCATTTGCGGCACTTTCTGGGCGCAGGCGGCGCAGTCTGTTCAGCGGTGATTTCGTCCAGTTTTTCAATGTTATCGTCAATGTCCGGTTCGCTGCCGTCTTCGTCATATTCATAGTATAAGCAGCACATCAGGCGGCCGCACACGCCGGAAATTTTGGCCGGGTTTAACGCCAGATTTTGTTTTTTTGCCATTTTGATAGATACCGGATGGAAATTGTTCAAAAATGAGGCGCAGCAAAGTTCCCGGCCGCAGGTGGAATAGCCGCCGATAATTCGCGCCTCGTCCCGCACGCCCACCTGGCGCAGTTCAATGCGGGTATGAAAATGGCCGGCCAGCACCTTAACCAGCTCGCGGAAATCAACGCGGTTTTCCGAAGAAAAATAAAATATAATTTTGCCGCCGTCAAAGGTGTAGCTGACGCGGATTAGTTTCATCGGCAGGCCAAATTTGGCGATTTGCTGCTGGCAGTAGGCGAAAGCCTCCGGCTCATGCTTTTTCATGTTCGCAAAATTTTGCTCGTCCTCCGGGGTGGCCAGACGAATTATCGGGCGCAGTGTTTGGCCGCTGCCTGACGCTTCCTCCGGCAGGGGCGGGGTTGCCACGGTGCCGAAATCCAGCCCCCAACTATTTTCCACAATAACATGGTCGCCAAAAGAAAGCTGCAAATCGTCGCAGGTATAATATGATATTTTGCCGGCTCGCTCAAAGCGGACGCCTACAATATTGTTCATTTGTTAATCCTCTTTCTGTTTTTTAGATAAATACCTTATCTTTTAGCATACCACAAAAATAGCAAAAGCTCAATACAAAAAATAAAAAATTTAGGCCTCTTTTGTTAAAATATCGTTCATTTGTAAAAAAAGCACGCTAAGCAGCAGCACGGCGTTGATGTTGCCGTCTACATTGCGCCGCGCCTCCTCCACCAGCGCGGCCATGGCCAGCGCCTGCAATTCGTCGGCGGCCAAATCGGGCCGGCCGGGCGGGGTTGATTGATGGCGGGCATAAATGGCGGCGGCAGCCGAATCGCGCAGCTTTTGCAGCAGTTCTTCTAAAAAAACCGCCAAAATTTGCTTTAAGGCCAGGCCGGATTGTTTGTCGTCGCGGAATGTTCTGGCCAAAACCAACAGCGCCGCTTTGTTTTGGGGTTGTTTAAGCAACTCAAAAAGGCGGCTGCATTTGGCTTGCATCGCCGCCCGCAGTTCGCGTTCTTTGTTTAGTTCTGCCAAATAGCCGCTGGTATAAATGCTGCCGGCGTCGCCGCTCTCGGCTGTCGTTGGCAGGTTTTCCGGCAGGCGCAGCCAGACTACGCGGGAAAGAATTGTTTCCAACAGGCTGTCGCCCAGCGGAGCGGTTAAAATCAGATAAAGGCCGGGACGGGGTTCTTCCAGAATTTTTAACAGACTGTTGGCGGCGGCGGGGGGCATGGTGTGCGCCTGGTGAATAATAACGACGCGGCGGCCGCCCTCGTAGGCCTCCAGACTGGCTAAATACTGCATGGCGCGGGTTTGCTCAATCTTCACGCTGGCTCCTTTGGGGATAATCAGCTGCAAGTCCGGATGATTGCCGGCGTTGATTTTGCGGCAGGCCGGGCATTCGCCGCAGGGCTGGCCGTTGGGCAGCAGCCTGTGGCAAAGCAAAGCCTGGGCCAGAAAAACAGCCTGCTCCAGGGTTTGTTCGGCTTGTCCGGTTAGCAGCCAGGCGTGGCTGATGCGCTCTGCCTTGATAATAGCTGCCAATTTTTCATAAAGCATAGCGGCTTTCTCCATTTCAGTTATTGTATATATATAATAAAACAATGCTGGCAAAAAATCAAGCCGTTACCGGGATTAAACCGTCGTTCAGCCCTTGCAGCCGTCCGCCTGCCTGCAACAAAATTCCGGCTGCCTCAATATGCTCTCTGGTAATCAGTTCGCCCGGGCCAAGCCAGGGGATGCCGGGCGGGTAGGGAGTCAGCAGGCCGGCGGCTGTTTGTCCCGCCGCCTGTTGCAGGGGCAGTAAACGGCAGGGGCGGCGCATGGCCTCGGCAGGCAGCATAACCTGTTGAGGCAGCGGCAAATCCAGCCAGGCGGCCGCCGGCTGCGGTGGGGTTTGCTGCAAAAACGCGTCAGCCCTGCATAATGCCGTCAGCAAATTATCAATTCCGGCGGGCGGCAGGCTGTCGGCATAGCTTAACAGCAGCAGCGCCCAACCGGCGTCCGCAAATTCCGGTTCAATCCCGGCTTGGCGCAGCGCCGCCGCTAATTGCCAGCCGCTGTGGCCGGCAGCGCTGTAAAGCAAAGCTTTGGTGTAATCATAGCTAAATCCCGGCGGCAGATTTTCGGCGTTATAAAGGCGTAAAACCGCTGTTTGCTGCAAAGTTTGGGCAATAGCCGTTCTTTCCTGCCGCAAGGCGGCGGCCCGCCCGGCGGCCTGCTCGCACCATTCGGCGCGCGCCGCGTCCAGAGAGGCCAGCAGCGGATAGGAGGGGCTGGTGGTTTGCAGCATTGTCAGCCAACGCTCTGGCTGGTAACGCTCCGGCGGCAGGTTGTTCAGCAAAACGGCGCTTTGTCCCAGGCTGCCCATGCTTTTGTGCCAGCTGTCAATCACCAGATCGGCGCCCAGCCAGGCCGCGCCTTTGCCGGGGGTTATGAAAGGCAGGTGCGCGCCGTGCGCCTCGTCCACAATACTGATAAGCTTGTTTTGCCGGCAGATTGCCAGCATTGGCGGCAAGTCCGGGCAAACGCCATAATATGATGGATAGACGAAAACCGCCGCGCGGCAATTTACGCTGGCCTGGCAGGCTTTTTGCAGCTGTTGTGGGGTGATGCCCAGCGGCGGCTGTTGGTTCTGGCCGGGCAGGGATGGCAGCCAGATCGGCTGGCAGCCGGCCAGCGCCAGCGCATGCCAAACGGAACGGTGGGCGTTGCGGGGCAGAATGATTGAACTGTTGGGGCTGGCTGTTGTGGCGGCCAGAATAGCGGCCAGAATACCAACGCTGGCCCCGTTAACCAGTAAATGCGCCTGTTTGGCGCCCACCGCCGCCGCCATCAACTCTTCGGACTGGCGAATTACGCCGGTGGGCGAATGCAGATCGTCCAGACCGTCCGCCTCGGTGAGGTCCCAGGCGGCCAGTTCTCCCCAGCGGTTTAAAATCTCCATGGCCTGTGGCTGACCTTTGTGGCCGGGCATATGCTGGCGCAGGCGGCCCCGGGCCAGATATTCTTCTATGGCGTTTACGATTGGCGCTTTGGGCATAGTTGCACCTCTTTTAGGGGAAATATATTGGAATTAGCCGGATTATATTCAGGCCAGCGGCAATCCCGGATAATCCAGCGTGGCGAAGAGATCGGCCATAGTTTCGGCCCGGCGAATCAGCTGCACGGAGCCGTCCTGCCGCAGCAAAAGTTCCTGACAGCGCAGTTTGCCGTTATAGTTAAAGCCCATGGCCGAGCCATGCGCGCCGGTATCGTGAATCGCCAGCAAGTCGCCGACCTGAATTTCCGGCAGGGGGCGATTGACCGCAAATTTATCATTATTTTCGCAAAGCGAACCGACAACGTCGTAAATATGATCAAGAGGCGCGCCGGTTTTGTTCAGCACCGTGATGTGGTGATAAGCATCGTAAAGCGCCGGCCGCATCAGATGAGCCATGCAAGCGTCCACACCGATATAATGCTTGTAGGTATCCTTAGTATGGATGGCGCGGGTAACCAACAGACCAAAAGGGCCGGTCATCAGGCGGCCGCTTTCCATCGAAAGCTGCACCTGGTTTAGCCCGGCCGGCAGCAGCAAACGCTGATATTCCCGGCGAATACCCTCGCTCAGCGCTTCCAGATCCAAATCTGGCTCTTCCGGGCGATAGGCCAGGCCCAGGCCGCCGCCCAGGTTAATAAATTCCACCGCCACGTCGAATTTCTGTAAAAGTTCAACGGCCAGTTCAAACATCATGGTGGCGGTGCCGATTAAATAATCAACCTCCAGTTCATTGGACACCATCATGGTGTGCAGGCCAAAGCGTTTAACGCCTTTGCGCGTCGCCTGTTGCACCGCCTGTAAAATCTGCTCGTGCGTCAGGCCGTATTTGGCCTCTTCCGGCGCGCCGATGATAGCGTTGCCGCCGCCGCGCTGCGGCCCGGGATTATAGCGGAAAGAAAGCAGATCCGGCAGCCCGGCGCATTGCTCCAGAAACTCCAGGTGGGTAATATCGTCCAGATTGATAATCGCCCCTAATTGGCGGGCCTTAATATATTCCTCCGGCGGCGTGTTGTTAGAGGTAAAGCAAATTTCTGCGCCGCGCATTTGGGCGGCTTCGGCCAGCAGCAGCTCGGCCAGAGAACTGCAATCCGCGCCCAGCCCCTCATCGCGCATTATTGCTAAAATATAGGGATTGGGCAGGGCCTTGACGGCGTAATGCTCCATAAAAGCCGGCGCCCAGGCAAAGGCCGCTTTTAGCCGGCGCGCCATTTTCCGGATGCCGGATTCGTCATATAGATGAAAGGGCGTGCCATAGGCCGCGGCAATTTCTTGTATTTTTTCTTCAGAACAGAAAAGTTTTTTTTCCGCCATTGTAGATACTCCTTTTTTTGGTATAATTATTATCAGAGAATTAAACATCTCTACTATTAAAACATTATTTATGGTGAAAAGTCAATAGCCAGCCGTAATGTATACAGTAAATTTGATTGCACTGCCCGTGTAAAGTATGATATAATATGATAATGAATAGGTTGTGTTGTTTAAGGGGGTGTGTATTTTGTTTGAACCGTTGGAAGTTGAACAGGAGGATAAATATAAACGTTTTGGCAAACGCAGTTTTGTTTTTGTGCTGCTGTTGGTTGTGCTGTTTTTTGTGTTGGCGGCGCGTCTGTTTGCGCTGCAAATATTAAATACTGATGAGTATACTTCTATTTCCAGCCGCAACCAGCTGCGTATGGTATCACAGCCGGCCAAACGGGGTGATATTTATGATCGTAATATGCTTAAGCTGGCTGGTTCGGAAATTTGTTTTGAGATTTCTATTTCCACTTCCGAGGTGCAGAGTAAAGAAAAGCGCGAAGAGCTGGCGGCCAATCTGGCACGCTATTTGAAAGATCCGGAGCTGGACACCGAGGCGATTTTGGAAAAAATTAAAAACAATCCGCGCCGCTATCAGCCGGTGGTGATTACCACTCTGCCGGCGGAAAATAACCAGCATTTGGTGGCCAGCCTGGAAGAAAACCGGGACAAGCTGCCGGGGCTGTTGATTATTGAAACGCCGCGCCGTATTTATTTGCAGGGGCGTTTGGCCAGTCATATTCTGGGTCAGGTGGGCAAAATTACGGATACTGACGAAGATTTGCTACAAAATTATAACTATTTAGCCACTGATCTGGTTGGTAAATCCGGTGTGGAACGTACTATGGAACGTTTTACGGATACTAACGGCAAAGAAATCGGCCTGCGCGGACAGCGCGGTTTGCAGCTTTTGGAGGTTAACTCCGAAAATCAGATTGTTCGGACGGTTTCCACACAGGAAAGCGTTTCCGGTAATTCGCTGGTGCTGACGATTGACGCTAACATTCAGCGGGTGATGGAGGAATCTCTGGCCAATACGGTGCAAAAGTTGCAGCAGTCCCGTCCCAAGGCGCAGGGCGGCGCGGCGGTGCTGCTGGACGTTAAAACCGGCTCGGTGCTGGCTATGGCCTCTTATCCGGATTTTAATCCCGAGGATTTTATCAGCGGTATTGACAGCAAATTAGCAGAATACTATTATGACAGCACTTTGAAACCGACTTTTAACCGCGCTATTTCCGGCGCTTATCCGGTTGGCTCCACTTTCAAGGTCAGCACGGCGCTGGCGGCTTTGGCCTGCGGCGCTATCGACCGCAATACCAAAATTTTGTGCGATCCCTCCAACTGGATTAATGATAAAGCCAAATGCACCGGTGTTCACGGTATGGTGGATTTAAGCCAGGCGCTGGCGGTTTCGTGCAACACCTACGCGCAGG
Source organism: uncultured Bacillota bacterium (assembly GCA_948907985.1). Classification (GTDB taxonomy): domain Bacteria; phylum Bacillota; class Dehalobacteriia; order UBA4068; family UBA4997; genus Avidehalobacter. Next base: position 33,083 of record CAQWMM010000012.1, on the reverse strand, counting down.
ATGCGGGCGCGATGGCAGGTATCAACAATATGTACGAGGTTTTTCGGCAGCTTGGTTATGGCCAGCTGACCGGTATTGAGCTGACTGGCGAAACCCGCGGGCTTTTAGCCAACCCCGATTGGAAAAAGCTGAACTTTGACGGTGAATCCGGCAACTGGTATCCTTATGATACTTATTATATGTCTATCGGTCAGGGTTATAGCTATTATACGCCGCTGCAAATGGCGCAGGCAACGGCCACCATTGCCAATCATGGCGTGCGTATGCAGCCCCATGTGGTGGACAGAATTATTGATTATGAGGGCGAAACCGTTTATCAGTGGGAACCGCGGGTTATGGACCGCATTGATATGTCGGAAGAAAACTGGGACGTGCTTTATGACGCCATGCGGGCGGTAACCCAGGCCGGCGGCACCGGCTACTCCACCTTTGGCCGTTATCCGGTAGCGGTGGCCGCCAAAACAGGCACCGCTCAAACCGGTTTGGTGGGCGATGATAAAAACGCTGATTATCACGGCTGGTTCATTGCCTTTGCGCCGGCGGATAACCCGCAGGTGGCTTTTGCCGGTATGGTGGAATATGGTTTCCATGGTTTTTCTTCGGGCGGCGCAGTGTGTAAGGATGTGTTTGACGCTTATTTTGGTTTCGACAGCAGCCAAACTTCATCGCAAATTCATTCTTCGGTTGTGGAATAGCCAAAAAATATGCTGTATGAGGGGAGAAATGGCAATTAGATAATGTAATAGCAGGAAAATAGCAAATAATCAGTTGAATTTGTGGCAATTTGGCGTAAACTACTCGTAATCAGGCATAGGAAACGCCCCTTGCTTTCCCGAAATATTTTTGCGTGAACACTGAACGATTGACGCCGTCAGAGGTTAGTGTGAACCATTTCAACCAGCCGCGCCCTTTAGGTTAGCGAATGGTTGATTAAGCAAAACGATGTTAAGGGAGGCGTGGTTTTTGGTTATAACAGGAGAGAGCGTCAGATTGGTAAGTGATACGGCTTTGGTGCAAAAAACTTTGCGCTCTGGCCAAAAGGTCAGCTTTGGCGGTAATGTGGTGGTGCTGGGGGACGTTAACCCTGGCGCAGAAATTATTGCCGATGGTCATGTGGTGGTTTTGGGCGCGCTTAGGGGCGTGGTTCATGCCGGAGCCCATGGCGATGACAGCGCTACAGTGGTGGCGTCGTCTCTTTTGCCGACACAAATCCGCATAGCCTCTTATATCACCAGGCCGCCGGACGGCCTGCCGCTGCCGGAGGTTTTCTGCCCGGAAGTGGCCTATCTCCGCGATGGCGAAGTGGTGATTGAAAAATACGTCGTCAGCAAATAAGTATTTGAGGGAGGAACTAAAATGGGAGTTGTGTATGTCGTAACCTCCGGCAAGGGAGGCGTTGGCAAAACCACCACCACCGCCAATTTGGGCTGCGGCCTGGCCAAGCTGGGCAAGCAGGTGGCCATGCTGGATACAGATATTGGTTTACGCAATTTGGATGTGGTGCTGGGGCTGGAAAACCGCATTGTATATGATGTGGTGGATGTGGTGCAGGGGCGCTGTCGTTTGAAACAGGCCCTGATTAAAGATAAGCGCTTTGAAAATATGTATTTGCTGCCGGCTGCCCAAACCAAGGATAAAACCGCAGTTACGGAAGTGCAGATGGTGGAACTGATCGAGGCGCTTAAGCCGCAGTTTGATTACATATTAATCGACTGCCCGGCGGGGATTGAGCATGGTTTTAAAAACGCTATAGCCGGCGCTGACCATGCTATTGTGGTAACTGTTCCGGAAGTTTCGGCGGTACGCGACGCCGACCGTATTATCGGTTTGCTGGAGGCTGCCGGGCTTTCCGAGCCGCATTTAATTATTAACCGTATCCGTACCAGAATGGTACAGAATGGGGATATGATGTCGGTGGAGGATATGCTGGAGATTTTGGCGGTGGATCTGTTGGGCATTGTGCCGGATGACGATTCCATCGTAACCTCTACCAACCGGGGCGAGCCGGCAGTGTTGGACGATTTGTCCCGCGCTGGCCAGGCCTATCGCAATATCGCCCAGCGTCTTTGCGGCGCAGAGGTTCCGCTTTTGGATTTATCGGAAAAAGACGGTTTCTTCAACCGTTTAAAAACCCTGTTTGCAGGGCGTTAGGAGGGTGAGAGTATGAGTTTTTCAGAGGTTTTGACAAAATTCTTTCCGGCGGCCGATACCAAAAGGGGCAGCTCTAAGGAGATTGCAAAAGAACGTCTGCGTTTGGTGCTGGTGCAGGACAGGGGCAACAGCCTGCCGGAGGATATGCTGCTGAATCTGCGGGCCGAACTGATCGCCCTGTTTTCCCGCTATATGGTGATTGACGAGGGCCAGCTGGATATGGCCTTTAACAAAAGCGAGGGGGAGATTGCGCTGGTGGCCAGCATACCGGTGGTGAGAATAAAAAAATAGAGCGAATAAGAGCAATTTGTTGGGAAGTTTTGGGGAGATTAATTAAACGTGTTTGATAAAAAAATGTTGAAAAATCTGGATTGGATTTTTCTGATTTTGCTGGTTTTAATGCTGACGGTTAGCTTTGTGGTGCTGTATTCTGCCACTGTTAATTATTATGAGAGCCAGCCGTTGTATTTTGTGCAGCGTCAGCTGTTGTTTTTGGGCGTAAGCCTGGTGGCGATGATAGGCGTGTCGCTTTTTAACTATCGAGAACTGGGTAATTATGTGTCGTTGGCTTATGTTATATTGATTATTATGTTGATTGGTGTGTTTTTTGCTCCTCATCCGGATTATGCTTTGTCTGACGCCAAGCGTTCATTTTACATCGGCCATTATATGTTTCAGCCGTCGGAGCTGGGCAAGCTGATTGTTATTGTGGCGCTGGCTAAGTTTCTCAGCCAGCGGCAGGAGCGGCTGGCCGAATGGAGTACCTTTCTGGGTGTGTTTGCTATTATGCTGGCGCCTATGGTGTTGGTTCTGATTGAGCCGGATTTGGGCAGCACGCTGGTTTTTGGCTTTATTATGCTCTCTATGATGTGGGTGTCCGGTATCCCCCGCAAGCGAATGTTGGCTTTGCTGCTGGTTATTGCCTTGCTGGTGGGGCTGGTTTTCCTCGATCTTTGGTTTGCTACCGACGGATTTGAGCATAAGATTGAAGAGTTGCCGGTGCCGCTGCCCATGCACACCTATCAGCTGAACCGCCTGATTATTTTCATCAATCCGGATATGGACCCTCTGAATGATGGTTATCAGCTTATTCAATCCATGGTGGCGATTGGCAGCGGCGGTATGTTTGGCAAGGGTTATGGCGAAGGCCCCCAGGTGCAGAGCAATTTTGTGCCTTATCACCACACGGACTTTATCTTTTCGGTGGTGGGGGAGGAACTGGGCTTTATCGGCTCGGTTGGTATGTTGCTGATACTCTGTTTGCTGTTGCTGCGGATTATGCGCATAGCCGGCCAGTCCTCAGATCTGTTTGGCTCGCTGATTGTTACCGGCATTGTGGCCATGCTTTTCTTTCAGATTTTTGTAAACATTGGTATGACGGTGGGCATTATGCCGGTTACCGGTATCACTCTGCCGTTCTTTAGCTATGGCGGCACCAGTCTGCTGATTAATATGATCGCAATGGGGTTGGTGCTTTCTGTCAATATGCGCCGCGAAATGAAAATATTTTAAGATATTGACAATCCGGAGCAAATTAACGCTGTTATTTGGTTCTTGGTGTCCGATGTTTTAACGGTGAGAGATAAAAGAGCATTAAGATATTGACAATCCAGAATTAAGATAGTTTATTAAGCAACAGAGCAATCCTGTGTTACAGATTTACAGAGTTTTAGATTGCATAAAAACAGCCCTCCTGCATATGAATTATTATCGTATGTTAGGAGGGTTTGCTTATGATTTTGCCAAAAAAAAGCTGGCTGGTTGTTTTGGCGGCGCTTTGCCTGCTTTGTCCCAATTTGGCCTGGGCGGCGGCAGCGCCGGAAATTAACGCTCCGGCCTATCTGTTGATGGAGGCGCAAAGCGGCGAAATTCTGGCCTCGGCTAATGCTGACGCCAGGCGTTATCCGGCCAGCACTACTAAAATTATGACGCTGGTTTTGGCGCTGGAGGCGGTGGAGAGGGGCGAAGCCAGCCTGGAGGATAATGTTACCACCAGCGAGTACGCCGCCAGTATGGGCGGATCACAGGTGTATCTTTATGTCGGCGAAACCCGCACTTTGCAGGAAATGTTGGTGGCGGTGGCTGTTGGTTCCGGCAACGACGCCAGCGTGGCGGTGGCTGAACATATCGGCGGTTCGGTGGGCAATTTTGTCGATATGATGAACAAACGGGCGGCAGAACTGGGTATGACGGGTACGCATTATGCCAACCCCCATGGTCTGCATGATCCGGAGCACTATACAACGGCTGGCGATATGGCAATTTTAGCCAGACACGCGATTCAGGTTCCGCATTTGCTGGAATATACCGGTATTTATGAATATCAGTTCCGGGGGGAGCCAAACCCGCTGATACTTTGGAACACCAACCGGCTGTTGAAGTGGTATGACGGCGTGGATGGTCTGAAAACCGGCTACACATCCGAGGCCGGGCGAAACCTAGTGGCCACCGCTACTCGTGGCGATTTTCGGCTGATTTCTGTTGTGATGGGCGTGGAGCCGAAACAGGGGCATTTTACTGAATCTATGAAACTGCTGAACTATGGTTTTAATAATTACAGTTATCAGCTGCTTTATCCAGCCGGTTCCTTAATTTGCTCTGTTCCGGTGGAAAAAGGGGTGGCCCAGCGGGTAGATGCCAAAATTGAACAGGCTGCCGGCGTTTTATCCCAGACAGGGGGCGGCGCTGATTTTGCCACCGAAATTGTGGCGGTGGAGCCTTGGCCGCAAGCGCCGCTGGCGGCAGGAACTCAACTTGGCGAACTGCAAATTTTGCAGGGTGGGCAGGTTGTGCAGAGTTTGCCTTTGGTGGCCGCTGCTGATGTGGAAAAAATCGGCCTGCTGCAATGCTGGCGGGAGATGTTGACGTCGGCCTGCGCTTTGAACTAAAGCTATTAAGTTCACAAATATAACAGCGTTCAACCTGCGGGGAGCCGCTGCTTAAATTAAACAAAAAACGCCGTCATTTTCGTTGAAAATGGCGGCGTTTTTTGTATGCTTATTGGTAGCGATCTGAATTGCCAATAATTGTGCATGCCTGGCTTGTTTTTTGAAAAGTACAGTCATTATCATTAATAATTAATGAAAACTGATAGTCTGCATATTCAACGGTTTGATTAGGTATGACAGCGGCGTTGGCAGACTCGATATAGTAAACATTTTCAGCTTGCTTGACAAAATTGCCTAAAATATAGACGTTGTCCTGCTGGCAGGTAAAGTAAAATTGATTTGTTGCCGTATCGGCGCTGAACAGCATTTGGTTGGGGCCTGTGCCACTCGAAAAAGTACCGGAAAACTCGTTGAGCATAACCTGATAGGGAGGGGAACCAGCGTTTAATAACAGCGCCAACAAAATTATGCTTACCAGTCCTCCGACTAGCAAATTAGTTTTAAGATTTTTTATAGATTACCTCCGAATATTTTTGGTTATTGAGTTTCAAGTTTTGTAATTACATGGGTCTTTATAGTTTCTTTATAACAATTTTACCACCTTGGAGTTTTTATTGCAAGGATTTTGGCCGAAATAAAAAAGTTAGACAAGTTGTGATTTTTGTATATATCCAGGCATTGTTTGTTAATATTAGTACAAAGAAAAAACCATTCGTAAAGCTGATTACTTTACGAATGGTTTTTTCTTTTATCTTTTCTTAATAATTATAATTATTTTAGAGAAAAAAGTCAATATATGTATAAAAAATATAGAAAAAATATTAAATCAAATTTTCAGATGCCAGATTTGACAGGAACAGGCAGATAAAGGTATTATATTAATTTTTTTATCCGTCAAAATCTGGTCAGAAAAAGGAGGCTGACATTGTGTCGAGGCGTGGAGAAAATATTTACAAAAGGAAAGACGGGCGTTGGGAAGGGCGATATAAAACGATTAAACCGAACGGTCAGATAAAATATGTTTCGGTTTATGCCAAAAGCTATCTGGATATCAGAAAAAAACTGCAAAATTGCAAGCAAAATGCCCAATTAAGTTATGACGGGTTGCCAGAGTGTAAACTGACGGTGGAAAATCTTTTGCTGCAATGGTTGCGTGAACGTAAGGACAGTATTAAAACTTCCAGCTATATCAGATACCAAAATTTAGTGTATCAACATCTTTTGCCGGTTATAGGCAGTTTGCCTGTCAATCAACTGACGGCGCAAAAACTTGCTGCTTTTTTAAAACAAAAACATCAGGCAGGACGTTTGGATAGAAAGGGTGGTCTGGCGGCCAAAACCGTTTCGGATATATTAGTAATAATAAAATCTGCCGTCAAAGCGGCTTTAATACACTATTCCTTAGCAAATGCTGCCGCTATTTTAGATATGAAAGCGTCAGTTTGTCATCAAAAGCAAATAGAAACTTTTTATGAATGGGAAATAAAGGCAATTAACGAAAAAATTTTACAAAACCAGTCCTTAACTAATATTGCTATTTTGCTTTGTCTGAATACCGGTTTGCGTTTAGGTGAGGTCTGTGCACTGCGTTGGGAGGATATTGACTTTAAGGCGCAGACATTAACAGTACGCTGTAATGTGCAAAGGGTAACCCAGAATGGCAAATCTCATTTGTTAATTCAAACGCCGAAGAGCGAAAACTCTTGCCGGATAATCCCTCTAACTGCGCAAATTCTTTTAATGTTTAAACAGCTGAAACAAGCTGCCGGCAATGAATATATTTTCGGCGGACACAAGCCGCTGGAGCCTCGTTCTATGCAGTATAAGTTTGCTGCATTGCTTAAAAGCAGCGGTATCAGACAGCGTAATTTTCATACTTTGCGGCATACTTTTGCCAGCCGTTATATTGCGGCTGGCGGCGATATAAAAAGTCTTAGTGAAATTCTCGGTCATTCTAATGTGCGGATAACTATGCAGCTTTATGTTCACCCGACAATGCAGCAGAAACTTACTTGTCTGGAAAATATATCCACTTTGAAAAATAGCCGTCAGGATTGCGCCTGATTTAATTAGCGTCAGAAAAATGGTCAGAACTTTTTTATAAATTCTTATCTACAAAAGCTTATAGACTTATCTTTCGTAAAGTAATCAGCTTTACGATAAGTGAAAATTAGACTGCCATTTATAATATTGCCGCAATTACAAAAAATATTTATTTTACGGATTACAGATTAAGAATGCCGGAGGTTGTAGGTTTTGAATAAAAATCATATTATATTGATTTGTGCGGTTTCACTGTTGTTTTTACTGTTATGGCTGTTGTTGTATCGCAGAAAACAGCGTAAATTGGAAATAAAACGTAATATTGATGATAAACTGCGTGAAGAAGCGCTGGATAAGGTTTTGATAGGTGGCGGCAACAAACTGCGAGCTGAAAAAGGTTCGCCGGTACCTTATGATGTTAAATATGATTCAGACCAGCGTAAAAAAAAGAGCAGGGGTGGAAAGCAAAAAAACTTTGGCGGTTCGGTTATGATTCAACTAACGGAACTTAGCGAGCTTTCTACTCGCAAATACATATTCAATGTGGTATCCAAAATCAGTTTTGGTAGCTATACGCAAAATGACATTGTAATTAATGCCGGACAGATAGCCGGGCGGCAATGTGAAATCTTACGGGTAGGCAAAAAACTATATCTAAAGAACTTGGCGTCTTCTGGTAATTTGACCCTAAAGCGGGGACGGCGGCAATTTAATCTGACGCAGGATGCAGTGCTGCTGCAAAGTGGTGATGTTTTGCAGATTGAAAATTATATATATGAAATTGTTTTTTATAAGTAATTTTAGGATATTAGAAAAGTTCGTAATTTATAAGGAAATGCGAGGGTAAGGATAAGTGAGTTATGTTTTAACGGTGTACAGTCAAAGCGCTTATAAGGATTTTTTGTTGCCGGCGGTTATAGATGCTAATTATACTATTAGTCTGAATAAGGAGCTTTTTCAGTTGGCTGAGAATACGGCGCTGGAATTAGAAAATTTGGGCGGACGTTGGCAGATAATGCCTAATAGCAAATATAAGTTGGTTTATACCGATAACCGGCAAAATGCTTTTGGTCAAGAGCTGCAAAATAATGATATTCTGTCTTTAACCGCTTCGCAAGGTGAGCGAATAACTGTAATTGTTAAAAGCAACAACCAGCTTTTCTCAGTGTTCAATAAATATGATATTAGGTCGCTGGATGCAATTAGTATTGGTAAGGCGGCAAATAATATGATCTGCTATGATTTTATGTCGTTGGTTTCGCAGGTGCATGCGGTGATTTTGCGTAAGGGTGAGGGGCATGTAATTGAAGACCGAAGCGCTAATGGGCTTTTCGTTAATGCCAAAAGAGTTGCCGGATCTCAACGATTGGCCTATGGTGATCTGATTAATGTCTTTGGTTTGGCGATTGTTTATCTTGGCGAAATTATTGCGTTTAAATCGCCGCTGGATGGTTTGGGTTTGAGCGATAGTCTATCACTTTATCAGGAAAGTGTTGCTTTGGCACCGATGGCAGCTAATGCCAGTGATTGTTTAAGCGAAAATGGCAGCTGGTTATTTCACCGTTCGCCGCGTTATCTTCCTAAACTGGCATGCGATACCGTAAAAATTGAAGCTCCGCCGGCGCCTAAGGAAGCCAATCGTCAACCGTTGCTGCTGGCTATTGGGCCATCACTAACTATGGCTTTACCGATGCTCTTAGGATGCAGTTTGGCTATCTATGCCTCCGGTTCCGGCTCTGGGGGCGGCGCATTTATGTATACCGGTCTGATAACTGCTATTAGCTCTGCTCTTATCGGTACGCTTTGGACGGTACTAAATTTGCGTCAGGCAAAAAAACAACTGCGCGAGGATGAGTTGAAACGTTTTGAGGCCTATGGAGAATATTTGATTAATTGTTCTAACGAGGTGCAGGAAAGGTATAAGCGCAATACTGATATTATGCGCCAGCTTTATGTGGAAGCGGCGGTATGTTGCCAATATAATCATACTTCTCTGGAGCTTTGGAATCGCAACCGTAACCATAATGATTTTTTTCAGCAGCGCCTTGGTATTGGCGAGATTCCTTTTCAGGTGAATGTTGAGATTCCGCAGGAACGTTTTTCCATGATAAATGATTCTTTGGCCGGCAAAGCCAGGATGATTAAAGATAATTATGCTATGTTGCAGGATGTTCCGGTTTGCGCTGATTTTTCGCAAAAAATTATCGGGCTGATTGGTGGATCGGGTAAAAAGGGCTGTTATCCGGTTATGTATAATCTGGCAAGTCAGCTGGCGGCCAGCGCTTGTTATACCGATGTAAAAATGGCTTTTATCTATAACGGCCAAAAAGATGAAGCGAACAAACATTGGGGATTTGCTCGTTGGCTGCCGCACGTTTGGTCTGAGGATAAGCGGATACGTTATGTGGCGGATAATTCGGCCGAGGCCAGCGATGTATTTTATGAGATTGTTAAAGTGCTGCGGATGCGCGCTGAAAGCAATACAGATACCCAGAAAGTTGTTTTTAAACCACATTATGTGTTGTTTATTGAAGATGATTCTATGCTGGAGGGAGAATTGATTTCTGCTTTTTTGCTGGATAAGCGAGATTTGGGCGTTACGGTGGTGTTGTTGGCGGAAAATTATGAGAATTTGCCCAATGCCTGTGAGTATATAATCGAAAACACGCAAAATTTTCAAGGTGTATATGGTGTAACCGATCCGGTTGAGGAAAGGCAGAAAATACTTTTTGATAAATTGTTACCGCAAACGTTGGCGGATTTTTCGCGACAGCTTTCCGGTATCCAGGTTAATGAGATTGAAATGGGCGGGGAGTTGCCCAATACGCTGTCTTTCATGGAAATGTATGGAGTACATCGTCTGGACGAGCTTAACGTGCTGGAGCGCTGGCGCAAGAATCGTACCTATGATAGCATCAAGGGATTGCTTGGACAAAAATCTGGCGGCGCTCCCTGTTATTTGGATGTGCATGAAAAATACCATGGGCCGCATGGTTTGATTGCCGGCACAACAGGTTCCGGCAAAAGCGAAACTTTGCAGACTTATATGCTGTCGCTGGCAATAAATTATAGTCCGGATGATGTGGGCTTTTTTGTAATTGATTATAAGGGCGGCGGTATGGCAAATCTATTTTCATCGTTGCCGCATCTGATTGGACAAATTTCCAATTTATCCGGCAATCAGGTGCATCGCGCCATGGTTTCCATCAAAAGCGAGAATGTAAGGCGTCAGCGCATTTTTAATGAGCATGGTGTGAATAACATCAATCACTATACCAGAATGTATAAAAACGGCGAAGCCGCTTTGCCGGTGCCGCATATGTTCATTATTATTGATGAATTTGCAGAGCTGAAACGTGAAGAGCCTGATTTTATGAAAGAGCTGATCAGCGTGGCTCAGGTTGGGCGCAGTTTAGGCGTACATTTGATTTTGGCGACACAAAAACCAAGCGGTACGGTTGACGACAATATCTGGAGTAACTCCAAGTTTCGTTTGTGCTTGCGTGTGCAGGATCAGCAGGATAGTAAGGATATGCTGCATAAGCCGGACGCGGCTTATATTACGCAGGCCGGCCGTTGTTATTTGCAGGTTGGCAATGATGAGCTTTTTGAACTGTTTCAGTCAGGCTGGAGCGGCGCTGTTTATGACGAGGAGGATGAAAACTCGGCTACGGATATTGCGACAATGCTATCGATTAACGGCAAAGAAGCGTTGATTGGCAGTCATACCAAGATAAAGAAGAAAGAGCAGGAGAAGATTCAATGGATTTCTTGCTTGCTGGATATTTTTGATAGTCTTAATGATGATTCAACACAAGTTATTGAGAATCAGGCTGCGCCAAAGCGGTTGCTGGATAGTGTTTTTGCGGCTATTGCAGGTGCGAATTGGGAATATCCGCGTTCGGATTATAATGAACAACGTCTACTGGATTTGTTGCACATTTATGCCGAAGCTAAGCGTCAAGGTTGGCGTTCCATGACAGAAAGGGCGAACTTGGTTATTAATCTGGCAGCTGCCGCCCGTCGCAAGCTACCGGAAATAAAGAAAAAAACGCAATTGGAGGCGGTGGTGGAATATTTGGGTTCTTTGGCTGAAGCAAATGGTTATATACATAATCTTCAGCTTTGGCTGCCAGTTCTTCCTACCATGCTTTATCTGCAACAACTAGAAGGTTGGGCGCAAAAGATTTTCGCTGATGGGATTTGGCCGCAGGCCGGCGCGCATTGGGATTTGGAAGTGCTGATTGGCCTTTGCGATGATCCGGTAAATCAGGCGCAGATGCCTTTGGTTCTGGATTTTGCCAACAATGGCCATCTTGCTCTTTGCGGTACGGTTGCCAGCGGTAAAAGTACTTTTTTGGTATCCATGCTTTATGCCTTGATAATGCGCTATTCGCCGCAGCAGTTGAATATTTATGCGCTGGATTTTAGCAGCAAGATGCTTTCTGCCTTTGAAAAAACGCCGCAGATGGGCGGTGTGCTTTATGAGGAAGACGGTGAAAAAATTGGTAAATTGTTCACTATGTTGAACGATATTCTGGAGGAACGCAAGATTCTGCTGCGGGGCGGTAACTATCGTCAGTTTGTTCAGGCTGAGGCTGGTGAGTCCGGTAATGTTAGCAATACATCGCTGCCAGCCATTATGGTGGTGATTGATAATTATTCTGCTTTTCGGGCTAAGACGGATAACGGCTATGATGACTTTTTGCTTAAGCTTTCCAAGGAGGGTGTAAGTTGTGGTATTTTCTTGGTGTTGACGGCAATGGGCTTTTCTATGAACGAAATTCCCAGCCGTTTGGGTGAGAATATTCGTACGGTTATTTGTTTGGAAATGACGGATAAATTTGCTTATTCGGACGCTTTGCGAACGCTGCATTTGGACGTGTTGCCGGAAGAGAACGTGAAGGGTCGCGGTCTGGCTAAGGTTGGCGAGAGTTTTCTGGAATTTCAGACAGCCTTGGCTTTGGAAGCAGAAAATGATTTTAAGCGCGGCGAGGAAATTCAAAAAGTTTGTCTGATGCTGAATGAAAGCTGGCATGGGCGACGTGTTAGAAGAATACCGGAAATTCCAGCTAAACCGACTTGGGCCGAATTTGCTGAACTAGAATCAGTGGCAGCCATGCAGTCGCAGGGTAACCGGTTGCCGATCGGTTATGATCAAAAAAATGCTGCTGTTTACGGCATTGACTTGCGGAAAAATTATTGTTATGTGGTTTCTGGTAAGGCACGCACCGGTAAGACCAACCTGCTGCGTTTGATGATGCTGTCAGCAGCCGCTATGCCGATTGAACTGGTGATTGTTGATTTTGCACAGGAGTTTGCTGTTATTGCGGAAAAAACAGACGCGCGTTATATCACTAATGATCAGGAGCTTTTCACTTATCTGGTAGAATTGCAGAATGTGTTTGTAGAGCGCAATCGTTTCAAAAAAGAGCGACTGGCGGCCGGAGATACCGATGAAGAGTTATATGACAATATGCAGCAATATAAAAAGATTTTGATTATGCTGGGCAGTTTGGAGGATTTTGTGGAACATGCCGAAAATCCGGCACAGGGGGTAGAACCGATGGCTCCTTTCCTGGCGAATTTGCTGGATAAAGGGCTTAATCACAATGTTTACTGGTTTGCCGGTTTAAATCAGGATAATCATGGTATGCTGACCGGGCATCGTTTGTATGATTTATTTGTGCGTGATAAGGCCGGCCTGCATTTTGGCGGCAATGTTGAAGAACAGCGTATTATGGACTTTGATTATCTGAAATTTAATGAGCGCACCAAGAGCCTGAAACCTGGCATTGCTATGCTGCCGCAAAATGATGAGGAAACCACGCAGCGAGTGGTTATTCCATTGTGTCGGAGGTAGGACTGGCGGTTTCGGTTTCAACGGAAAATTCATAGAAACTTTTGGGGGAAAACTTAAATGATTTTGGTGGATGTTTATGTGCCATCTTTGGATAAAACATATGATTTTAATCTTGATGAGAATGCAGCGGTGAAAATCGTTATTGATGAAATTGCTGAAATGATTGGACAGAAAGAACACACTGCATTGGCTGGAAATGTGGCGGATTTGTTTTTGTGTGATTGCATTGCCGGCCGGCCGTTGTCTATGAATGATTCTTTGCGTGCAGCCGGTATGCGCAACGGAAGTCGATTACTGTTGGTTTAATTGCTATTGGTTGTTTGAGTTTGAACCGGTTATTAGCATGTTGGAGCAGATGAAGATAAAAAATAAGGCTATAAATAAGCCGCCTGGAGGCGTGAAAAGAATGACAATTAGAGAGATAAAAATTGATACCTCAATTTTAAATCGTAATGTTGATGATATGGCGTTTTTGCTTAACCGAATACGGAATGAAACCAATAAAATGTATGAAGTTATCAGGCAGTTGGATAGTATGTGGGACGGGCCGGCAAACAGCGTGTTTGTGCAACAGTTTCGGAACGATTATCAGAATATGCAGCGTATTTTTCAGACGGTGCAGTCTTTGCTAAACTGTATGGAGAATGCTCGCCAAGCTTATAACAGTGGTGAAAATCAGGTAGACGCGATTGTGTCTTTAATCAGAATTTAAGGGGGATGGTGATAATGGCTATTTCAGGTAATGTTACGGTTAAGGTTACTCCTGAGGTTTTGAAACAAAAGGCCGCAGAGGTTTCACAGCAAATTCGCGTGCTTGACAGTCTTTTTAAGCAATTAGAAAGCAAGGTGAATGGTACCAGAAGCTATTGGGTGGGGGAAGCCGGCGAAATGCACCGTCGCGCCTATATCGAGGAAAAAAAGAATATAGAGCGTATGCTGCGTCGTTTGAGCGAACACCCGGATGATTTGCTGCTGATTTCCGGAAATTATGAGGCCGGTGAGCGGCAGAATGTGGCAAAAGCCCAGGTTTTAAATGAAAACGCCATCTTTTAAGCGCGGCAATATAATTTAAAAAGAAAGGAAACTTGGTTATATGGCAATGACATATAAGGCAATTTGGTTTAATTATAACCAGGCGATTACGCAGGCCAACAGATTGGACGACCTGGCAGAAAAACTGGTGCGGTCCAGAAGAAATGTTGAGGAGAATATGCGTATTGTTGGTTATAGCTGGCAAGGAAGCAGTGCCAACAGTTATCTAACCAAAGGGGCAAGGCTTGAAGAGCAGATGAACAGCACCGCCCGAAATCTGCGGAATATGGCGAGCGAGATACGCCGGATTGCTGAAAGAATTCGCAGGATAGAGCTGGCTAATTTGGCGATTGCCCAGCGGCGAAGATACTAAACTGTTTATCAACGGCATATTTGTGCTGTTTATAAAAATAATTTTTTAAGGAGGTGTAATCAAATGGCACTTATTCAGGTTACCTGGAAAACCCTGCGCGACACTGCCCAACAGTTGCGGCAGTTGAACAACCGTTTGAAAACACAGATTAATGATTTGGCGCAGCAAGAGAATTCTCTGCACAGCGCTTGGCAGGGCGAGGCCAACGACGCGTTTCACAATGCCTTTAACAACGATAAGGTTCAGTTTGAAAACTTCTATGATTTGATGGAAAGATACATTCAGACCATGGAAAATGCGGCTACGGAGTATGAGAACAAGGAAAGAATGAACGTGGCTATTGCCAGCGAACGCAAATATAAATAAAGAAAGGAAGAATATGATATGGCTGTTACAGGAACTTTATTAGTTACTCCCGATCAACTGACGAGTATGTCCGGCTCTTTTGGGCAGGCGGCTTCTAACGTGAGCAACACCACTAACAATATGTTAAACCTGGTGCATAATCTGGGCAGCAGCTGGCGCGGTGATGCCTCTGCAACCTATATGCGCAAATTTAACGCCTTGAGCGATGATATGACGAGGATGTATAAGATGATGCAGGAACATTCTCAGGATTTGCAGCAGATGGCTAAAAACTATAAACAGGCTGAGGATACCAACAATTCAACGGCTAATACCTTGCGCGAAGACGTAGTTATCTGAGATTTCAATTTCAAATAATTTCCATAAGGGAAAGGCGAGCGTTCGCTTTTCCCTTTTTGGGAAGCTGTGCAATTTTAGGAGATAAAATTATGATTAACAGTCGTCATTTTAGAAGCCTCTGTGTAACGCTGGTTTTAACGATTTTTTTGTTATTAGGGGCTTCGTCGGTCTATGCGGTTGATGCGCAAGTTTTGGAATATGAAATGTTTGATGATCAGTTGCTGCTTTATGTTAAAGATGTTGGCCAGGTGAGCGGCGTCAGTGCTGCACTGGGGCAATATCCCAGTGATGAGGTACAGTATAAAACGCTGTCAGACAGCGATTTGGCGATGAAAACTTTAATTTTGCTGGATAACTCGCTTTCCATTCCGCAGGAAAGCCGCAAGATTATCAAAGAGCAGTTGTTGGAACTGATTGCGGCTAGAAAGAGCAATGAGTATTTTGCGATTGCTACCGTTGGCGAGCAGGTGAATATCAAGCAGGGGTTCACCAACGATTATCAGAGTTTAAAAGACGCCATAACCCTGTTGGAGTTTCAAAAGCAGGAAACATATTTGATTAATACGCTTTATACTTATCTGGCAGACAAGCCTTTTGCTTCTGATGGGCAATGTTTTACACGTATTTTGCTTATTTCTGATGGTGGTGATAAGAAAGATATTGGCTATACTGTTCAGGAGTTGCAGGGGCTGTTGCAGGATAGAGCCGTGCCTATTTATTCTCTTGGTGTTATGAACAAGAAGAATAGTAATTCGGCGGAACTGGAAAGAATGTTTGCGCTAACCCGGTTTACCGGGGCAGAAACCTTTATGCTGAATGATTTATCTAATAAAAGCACATTGGGTAATAAATTGGCAGAGGATTGGCAAAATTTGGCCGTTTGGGTGCAGATTCCTGAAGCTGCACAGGACGGCAGTTTGCAAACGCTGACCTTGAATTTGCAGGGCGAGGAAAAGAAAACGATCTCTTTGGATAATGTGCGTATGCCGCTTATGGAGAAAACGCAAGAGCCGGTTGAGCCGACTGTGCCTGTGCAAGCTACACCTGTTGAGCCAGAGCCACAGCCTAATTTGGCCTTAATTATTGGCCTGACTGCGGGTGGGGTTTTGCTGTTGGTGCTGTTGATTGGCGGGATTGCGGTTTTGATGATTAAAAAGCGGCGCGAACAACAAATTCAAACGGTTACGGATGCCGAACTCCAGCAGGAGGCAGCGGCAACGGTTATTCTTGAAAATAATAACAATGCCAGCAGCGGTGATACAATGTTGCTTTGGAATGTGGACAAGTCCGCTTGCCCATTGGTTACACTAACTGATTGCAGTAATCATGATAAAATTTATCAAAAGCCGATTAGTCAATCGCTGCTTGTTGGACGTAACAGGCAAAAAGTTGATATTTGTCTGGATTACGATATGACCATTTCCGGCGTGCAGTGCGAAATCACCCGGGAAAATGGCGAGTTCTTTATAAAAAACATTACCAAAAACAATATTACCAAGCTGAACGGCAACAAAATTGTGGATAAATTGCCAATATACGATGGCGGTATAATCACCATGGGCAATGTATCCATGCAAATTAAAATTGAAGATTAGGATTTGGATTAAGAAGTTATTATGGGGACTTAATATCATGAAACTGGAAATTCGCAGCATAAGCGACAGAGGTCTGAAACGTCAGCAAAATCAGGATGCTGTTTTGGTATATCAGAATAATAAGCATGATTTTGCCTTTTGCTTAGTGGCAGATGGCATGGGCGGCCATAGCAATGGCGGCAAGGCCAGCGGCGAAATTGTGGCTGAGCTTAGGGCGTGGCTGCCTGGTCTGCTTTTGGGAGATTATTCTGAGGCTGGAGCAATGTTGCAGGCCATTCAAAAGAAAATGTTGGAAATTAACAGTTTCATCTGGCAGGCCTGGAACCAGGAACAGATTTGCGGTTCCACCTGTGTGATACTTTTTTTACTGGGCGAAGCTTTTGGTATTTTTTCGGTTGGCGATAGCCGTATTTATCGTTGCCGGCGTTTTGGTTATGATTTGCTGACAAAAGATGATGTTTGGGAAAACCAAAGCAGTGTTCGACAGCTTTATAATTTGGATGAGCTGAAAAACCATCCAAATTATGGCAAGCTTGTGCATGCGGTGGGTTGTGATGAAGAACTGATTTATAGCTCGCAGACCGGTATGTTGAGGCGTGGTGATGTTTTCGCGCTGTGTAGCGACGGAATTTATAAATTCTGTGATGAACGTTTTTTGCAGCAAAAACTGTCTGCCTGCCGCAAACAGCCGCTGGAGAGTGCGCAAAAAGCCATTGTTGGTGAGGTTTATCGTAGAGGGGCGTTGGACAACCTTTCGTTGATTTTGGTAAGGTATGGTTGACAATTAAACTTTATAGAAGATAAGTGATTTTAAAATATTTAGAAAGGAGATGAAAGCTAATGGTTAGTTTTTATGTGCGACCGGACAGGCTTAAAAGCACTGAGCCAAATTTTAGCAGGGTGCAGAATGAACTGGCGCAAATTGCTAATGCTGTAAACAGCGTGAGAAATTCTCAGGTTTTACGCGGCCATGGCGCTTTTTCGCAGGTTCGCCGAAATTTGCAGACTACATATAGCAACACGATCAATTTGAAACAACGCACAGGGCAGCTGCGTGTGGCAGCCTGGAATACGGCCTTGGCTTATGAACAGACCGAACAGCGCATTTTGGGCTTTGAAGTTGGCAAAAGCCAAATTGTTGATGTGTAAATCTCTGATGTGGTGATTGGCGAGGTTTCCGCTAGTGTTCCGGCGGAAAAACCATCTTGGTGGGAAGGGTTACGTCTAGATAAAATATTTTCTTGTGATAATTTACAAAAGATTATTGGTAAGTTGGGCGTATTTGGCAATGCGTTTAATGTGGGCTCTTATATTGCCCAAAACAGATGGGATAAAGTTTTAAAAAGCATTAATAAAACTGTTGGTGATTTTGCCAAAATTG
The DNA here is from genome assembly GCA_948907985.1 of uncultured Bacillota bacterium. Lineage (GTDB taxonomy): Bacteria > Bacillota > Dehalobacteriia > UBA4068 > UBA4997 > Avidehalobacter. The sequence goes on along the minus strand of CAQWMM010000012.1, from coordinate 15,052 downwards.
CCGATAAGGGCGCTAAGGCTACATGGGCGGATGTGTTTAAGACAGGCAAGCAGGTTAAAAAGGTTGGAAAAAAAGCAACTGAAAGTGTTGGCGGTTGGGGTAAAGTAGCTAAGTTTACCGGTTGGGTTGATAAAATTTTGACTGTTGGTGAAAATGCCTATGATAACTATAATGAGTTTGGCGGCGATTTGAGTAATGGACGTATGTGGAGCGAAACTATTGTTGAATCTACCATTGATATTGGTGTTGGCGCAGCGGTTACGGCCGGTGTAGCAGCCTTGGGGGCTACAGTTGGCGCACCGGTTGTAGCTGTTGGCGTGGCCACCGCGGCTGTTAGTATAGCTGTTGATTGGGGATTAAGCCTGGCATTTGGCGATGACTGGAAAGAAAAAACTTCGGATGCGATTATTGATTTTGGCGAAAAAGCAGCTAAGGCAGTTGGCGATAGCGCCAAAAGTGCTATGAATGCTGCAAAAGCAGGCTTTAATAAGGTATGTAGCTGGGCGAGCAGCATTTTTAGCGGGAAACCAAAGCTTGCTGTTGGTGGCGGCGGTGGTGCCATGGGTGTCCGCTGAAGCAATATAATAAATAGCAAATAAATATAGGAGGGTATAAAAATGAATAATGTTAAAGAATTGTTGCCGATTGGCTCGGTTATTGTTTTAAAAGAGGGCACCAAGAAACTAATGATTTTTGGTTTAAAGCAGCGTGATGCAGATACTGATGTGGAATACGATTATATCGGTGTTATTTATCCGGAGGGTAATATCGGCACCGGTGGTCAATTTTTCTTTAATCATCGTGATATTGAAGAAGTGTTCTTTACTGGCTATAAGGATGAAGAACATGAGAACTTTATTGATCGTTTGTATGCTTATTATGAGGGTGAAACTATATCTGAAATAGAAAAACTGGAGGAAATGCCGGAAGTGGATGAGGATTTTCAAGAATACGAAGAAATGCCTGAAACCGATGAGAACACAGGCGAGAATAAGGAATAAAAAGTTGGTGCGTTAATGGAGATTAATCAGCTTATGTATTATGCCGGCCTGGGGCTGTTGGCACTGGGCGCGGTTGGCGGCGGCGGTTTGCTGCTGGTCTTTAGCCTGGCCGGTCGGCGCTTGCACAGGCAATTAGAGGTGGAATATGGCAAGCCGCGGCATAGTTAGCGGTGGGGAGGTTGCAAGATGTCAGCAGTAACAGTGGCCGCGACTTACAGAATAATTGAAAAAATCGGCGCTGGCGGCGGCGGTGTGGTTTATCTGGCAGAGCATTTGCGTCTGCACAAAAAAGTGGTGCTTAAGGCCGATAAGCGGTCGCCGCAACGCGCTGAGCAGCAGGCTTTGCGGCAGGAGGTTGACGTGCTGAAGAACCTCAGCCACACTTACATCCCGCAGGTTTATGATTATTTCACCGAGGGGGATACGGTTTATACCGTTATTGACTATATCGAGGGGGAGAGCCTGGATAAACCGCTGAAACGGGGCGTGCGATTCAGCCAGCCTCAGATTGTGGAATGGGCCTGCCAGCTTTTGGAAGCGCTTGGCTATCTGCATGCCCAGCCGCCGCATGGGATTCTGCATGCGGATATTAAACCCGCTAATATTATGCTGACGCCGCAGGGCGATATTCGGCTGATTGACTTTAACATTGCCCTGGCGCTGGGCGAAGAGGGCGCGGTTAAGGTGGGTTATAGCCACGGTTACGCCTCGCCGGAGCATTATGGGCAGAGCTTCGGCGTGGGCGGCAGCACGATCCCGACGCGTCAGGCCGGGCCGGTGCGCAATGAAGCGACCGAGGTTATGGAGCCGACGGAGGTGTTGCCGTCAACAGAGATTTTGGAGCCGACCGAAGTGCTGCCGTCAACAGAGGTTATGAAAGCGACAGAGCTGTTGCCGGAAAATGAGCTTCTGCCGCCGACTGAATTGTTGACGGAGTTTCAGCAGCAGGAAACGCCCAAAAGTCAGCCAGGGCATGAGCGTATGCTGGACGTGCGCTCGGATATATACAGCCTGGGGGCGACGCTGTATCACCTGCTGACCGGGGTGCGGCCGGTTGACGCAGCGGAGGGCAGAACGATAAAGCCGGCGGCGGATTATGGGTGCAGCCGGGTGTTATCCGATATTATTGCCAAGGCGATGGCGGCAGATCCGGCGGAGCGTTTTCAGACGGCGGCGGAAATGCTGTGGGCGCTGGAGCATTTGCACCAAACCGATCCCCGCGCCAAGCGGCTGAAGCGCCGGCAAAGGCTGGCCGCGGCGCTTTGTCTGGCGGTGCTGCTGCTGGGCGGCGGTTTAACCTGGTGCGGTTTATCCGGTTTGGAGCGGCTGCAAAATGCTTATGTGCTGGCGGAGTATTCGGCCAACGCCTTGCAGAGCGGCGACCTGCCGGAGGCGTTGGCTAAGGCGCGGGAATCCCTGGCCGGGCAGCCGACTGCGCGGGGGCAGCGAGCCTTGGCGGACGCGCTGGGTGTTTATGATCTGGCGGACGGCTATAAAGCACGAAATTTGCTTGCTACCCCTAGCGAGCCGATTAAGATTGCGGTTTCATCGGGCGGCGTGCGGGCGGCGGCGCTGTGTCAGAACACGTTTTATGTTTATGATTTGGCGAGCGGCGAGCTTTTGGCGGAACTGCCGGCGGCGGCAACGGTGGCGGCGGATTGCCTTTTTGCGCAGAATGATTTGCTGCTTTATGCCGGGGCGGCGGGTGTTGCGGCCTATGATTTGGCGGCCGGGCAAACGCTCTGGCAGGGGCAGCCGGCAGACAGGCTGGCGCTTTCCGCTGATGGACGGCGGCTGGCCGCGGCGTATCGTGAGGAAACGGTGGTGCGGATTTATGATGTGGCGGACGGTAAGATTTTACATACGGTAGATTTGGCCGGGCGCAGTCTGCGGCAGCCGCTGAATGCTAATTTTGCGGATACCGGTGATGTTCTGCTGGCCTTAAACCGGGACGGCAGCCGCTTGGCGGTGAGTTTTGCCGACGGTGGTTTACAGGTTTTTGAGGTGGCGCAACCGGAAAACTGGCTGCAAGTTTATGATACTTCGCCTTTTGAGCATTTTGAGGGCGGCTTTAACGGCGATTATTTGGCCTATACCGCACAATCTGACGGCCAAAATGTGTTTGCGGTGGTCGATTTGCTGGCCGGGGAGCAGACCGGCGGTTTTCAATCGGCTAATCCGTTCCATGTGCAGGCCGGGGAAGACGGCGTTTATTTAAGCCTGGAGAATTTGTTGGTGCAGATTGCGCCGGCGAACGGTGAGCAGCAGGAGGTGGCTAATGCGTCGGCAGATATTAAGGCTTTTGCGGTGCGGGACGGCGCGGCGGCTTTGGCGCTGGCGGATAACAGCTTGGCTTTTTATGACGGGCAGGCGCGGCTTTTGGGCAGCTTTAGCCGGCAGTATGGCGCGGATTTTGTCTTCCTTGCGGGGGATTATGGGCTGGCGGCTGACCGCAGCGCTCCCGGTTTACAGGTTTGGCAGTGGCATAGTTATCCGCAGGCGCAAATTGCGGTTTATGATCCGGCTTTTGTGCATGACGAAGCGCGGTTGAGCGCCGACCGGCAAACGGTGATGTTGTTCGATTTTACACATTTCCGTATTTATGACCTGGCAGGGAATCTGCTGGCGGAGCTGGATTTGCCGGCGGGCCGGCAGGTTTACGATCAGCAATTTCGCCGAGAGGGCGCGGACTCTTTTTTGGAGGTCATCTATTATGACGGTCTGGTGCAGAAATATTCGGCGGCGGACGGTAGTCTGCTGGCGGAAAGCCAGATTGAGCCGCCCGACCCCAGTCTGGACGAGGAATTTTTGACGGAAAGCTATCAGGTGGAAGCGCCGCTGCATGGCGCGCCTAAGGTATATGACCGAGCCAGCGGCAAACTTTTGCGAGAGCTTAACGCCGAGGCTTATTTAACCTACGTTACGCAGATTGACAATTTGCTGCTGACGGAATATGTGGCGGCGGACGGGCGGCGCTGGGGGCTGCTGCTGGACGAGAATTTGGATGAGATTGCTTATCTGCCGGGGCTTTGTGATTATCTTAACGGCGAATTTGTTTTTGATTATTATTCCGGCTATTTGCGGGCGGCCAAACTTTATACGCTGAATGAGTTGCTGCAAATGGCGCAGGATGAATAATATTATTTTAATTATGAAAGGGTTTGGGATTGATGAGGAAAAGGTTGTTGGTTCTTTTAATGGCCGTCTTTATGCTGTTCGGGCTGGCGCCTGGCGCGGCGTGGGCGGACATTACGGGCAGTACTGATGATGGTACTGTTAGCTGGGTTTTTACGGATGACGGTACGCTGACGTTTAGCGGTAGTGGGGAAATAACTAGTACTTGGAATAAAAATATTGATAAGTTTTCGGTTAAAAATATAGTTATTAATGAGGGTATTGCAAGTATTGGCGATCATGCTTTTGAAAATTGTCTAAATTTGGCAAGCATAAATATTGCTGAAAGCGTTAAAACCATTAGAGGTTGGAGTTTTCATTATTGCAGTAGTTTAACAAATATAGATATTCCTAATAGCGTAACGAATATTGAGAATTTTGCTTTTTATGGTTGCCTTGGTTTAACTAGTATAACTATTCCTGATAGTATGACAAGTATTAGTAGAGGTGTTTTTTCTGGTTGCAGTAGTTTAACAAATATAAGTATACCAGACAGTATAATTAATATTGATAACTATACTTTTGAGGAGTGTAATAGTTTAATAAATATCAGTGTGGATTCAAATAATCCCAAATATATGTCTGAAAATGGAGTTCTTTTTAATAAAGATAAAACTGTTTTAGAGAGTTATCCTGCTGGAAAAAAAGCGGAAAACTATGTTATCCCTGATAGTGTTATTGGTATTACTGCTGGTGCTTTTTCTGGCTGCACTAACTTAACAGGCATATCTATTCAGAATAGTGTTATTGACATTGGAAATAGTGCTTTCTATAATTGCAATAGCTTAACAAGTATAAATATTCCGGAAACTGTTGCTAATATTGGAGCTGGTGCTTTTTCTGGTTGTAGTAGTTTGACAAATATAAATATTCCTAATAGAATTACTAGTATAGGAACTACTGTTTTTTCTAGTTGTACTAGTTTAATAACTATAACTATTCCAGAGAATGTTACTAGTATTGGAAGTGGTGCTTTTAAGGAATGCAGTAGTCTAAATGACATCAATGTGGATTTAAATAATCCCAAATATATGTCTGAAAATGGAGTTCTTTTTAGTAAAGATAAAACTATTTTAGAGGCTTATCCTGCTGGAAAAAAAGCAGATAATTATGTTGTTCCAGAGGGCGTTAATATTATTGAATATGGTGCCTTTTTTGGTTGTAGTAGTTTAAAAAATATAAGTATTCCAGATAGTGTTGCTAGTATTGAATATAGTGCTTTCTATAATTGCGATAGCTTAACAAGTATAGATATTCCAAATAGTGTTACTAGCATTAAAAACCATGTTTTTTCTGGTTGCAGTAATTTAACAAGCATAACTATTCCAAATAAAGTGGAAGAGATTGGGTTTGAAGCTTTTATAAATTGTAGTAATTTAACTGATGTTTATTATGACGGGTTACAAGCTGAATGGGAAAATATCACAATAGACGAATATAATGAAGATTTAACAAACGCCACAATCCATTTCTCGGATGGAACAGTTTTGAATCCCGGTTCTGCCATTATAAATGTTCCGGACGCTGTTAAATACCTGCCTTATGCACTAGCTATCCAACTTGATGACAGTAATGGTGAATGGAATAATGCAACATTTTCAATAACCAAGGGCTCTTTGCCTAGGGGTGTTGAACTGAAAGCCAATGGTGAGGTTTACGGTGTGCCGACTGAAACCGGCGAATTTAAGTTAACCGTAACTGTGCAAAATGATAATGGGACAAAGACTTCAAGTCAAAATATTCTTTTGAAAGTTTTGGAAAACACTGATGAAAACGTAGCTAAGTTTACCGATACTAAAGACGGCTATGGAATTGAGAAACGTGTTGAAGATAAGTATGTTTCGCAAATTACCGACCAGGAATTTATCTGCGAGGGTGCATATGCACAGTTTGTAGACTTCTGGCTGGATGGCAATAAGCTGGTTGACGGCCTGGACTATGATTCGGAAGAGGGCAGTACTAAAATCAACATTCGGGCGGCAACTTTTGAGAAATATAGCAGCGTTGGAACTCATACCATTGTTGCGGAGTTCCACAAAAGCAATGGCAGCAATTATGTTGAGTTTAATTTGAAACGTACTGCTCAAAATTATAGAATTTTAGAGGACAAGCCCGACGATTCTTATGATAAAACAATATTCAAAACAAACATATTACCGGGGGCAGTCAAATACGTTCCTTATCAGTTTAATTTGAACGATTTGGCGCAGGACGGCGTATATCTGTTCGATATTAAGTGCGAGAACCTGCCGGCTGGCTGGGAAACAGATGTATACACTGTGGGCGAAGATACTACGCCGATTTATTATATTAAAGGTATGCCGACCGAGGCCGGCAATTACACCATTAAAATGACCGCTTTTGTGTCTGAAAGCAACACTTGGGGACGTACTGCCGGAAATTCTGAAATCAACGTCCCGAGTAATGTCGGTGGTGCTGGCGGTGGTGGTTCCAGCAATATAAAGGAAATCACTCTGCGCCTGAATGTGTCAGAAAACAGCGACGACAATGTGAAAAATACCAGCGACGAGGGGTACGAGTTAATTCAGCCTTTGCCGGAAACGATTATTCACTATACTTACGACATTAACCAGTGGGAGGATTTAACCTTTATCAGCAATGGCCCGTTTGATGAATTTATGGAATGCTGGGTTGACGGCAAAAAGCTGACCAAGGATGTGGATTATATTGCCGAGGCCGGCAGCACCAAGATTACGGTGCGCGCCCAAACCCTGCGCAACGTGGGCGTGGGCAAACACACCATTGTGGCCGAGTTCCGCGTGGGCGGCGACCCGGGCGGCGAGTTGAAACGCGCGGTGCAGAACTATGAATTGCGAGTTATCACTTCCAGCGGCGGCGGCAGCCACCGGGGCGGCAACCGCAAGCCGGTAGAGCCGGAAAAACCGGTGGAACCAGTTAAACCGGAGGAGCCGATCCAACCGATTGAACAGCCGACCGAGCCGCAGATGGATTTTGTGGACGTTCCGGAGGACGCCTGGTTCTATAATGAAGTTCTGTGGGTATATACCGAAAAATTGATGCAGGGCAACGGCGACGGCACTTTTGGGCCGAACCAGCCAACCTCGCCAGCCGCGTTGGTAACGGTTTTGGCGCGCCTGGCTAAGGCGGATTTGACAACCTATGCCGGCTATACTTATGAAGATATTAAAGAGGGTATGTGGTATACGGATTCGGCCAAGTGGGCCAAGGGCAACGGCCTGTTGGGAGAAAGCGTCTTTGACGCTGATTCGGCTATCAGCCGCGGCAATATTGCCCAAATTTTGCTAAAATATTTGCAGGCCTTGGGTGTGGAGCTGCCGGTGGTGGAGCAGGAGCATGCTTTTGCGGACGCTGAACTGCTGACGGCAGAAGAAAACGCAGCTTTTCAGGCGTTGTATGCGCTGGGGATCTTCCAGGGCAACGGCGACAACACCATAAACCCGCAGGGCGCGACCACCCGCGCGGAACTGGCTGCCTTGCTGCACAGGGTTAGCAATGCGCTGACGCTGGCAGAGCAGATAGAAAAATAAAATGTAAAGGAGTTGGTTTTTTGAAAGTTTTGCGGAAAAAGCTGGCGCTGTTGTTGGTATTTTGCATGGTCTTTAGTATCATGCCCACAACGGCGCTGGCGGAAACCTCGTCGGACAGCGGTGCAAATCGGGTTTATGCCGGCCGCGCCGATACGGTTATTTATAACCTGGGCGATTATGAGGTTTCGGTTGGTTTGGATGAAGAAGAGGCGGATTTTGTTTTTGCGCCGGACGGTAGTTTTGTGATTGAGTTGGAGGAGAACGCGTTCTTCCCCTATGAGGTGCAGTTTAAGGCGGAGGGGCGGCAGCAGGAGCTTTGGTTTGATACGCCGGAAAGCACCGTGCAGTTTGCCGGCCACACCTTTAGCGTACACTCGGCCATAACCGCCGAGGCCACGCTGACCCAGCTTGGCTTTGTGATTAACGGCGAGTATCTGGCCGCTAAGCCGGAGCCGAAAGAGTTCAGCAATGACGGCGGTATTAGTACGTTCTCACTTTTCCCGTTGGAGGAGCATTATTTAAGTTTAAGGTTGTATGATATGTGGCCGTTTGAGCTGAAGAACATGACTATTGCCGCAGTTGTTGAGGGGGCAGACAGCACGGCTGCCGCCGCTTGGGGCATTGGCGGTTCTAAGGGTACGGAAAGCTATGAGATTGTTGAACCGGGAGCCACAATTGATTTGAGCAAATTTGACGGTGATGATGTAACCCTGGAGTTTATTGTGGGCACTGCCAAGCAGCTTGATACCGAGAATGTGCGCTATAATGTAAATATTTATGGACGCACTTCTTATCCGAATGACGCTTTTAATGCCGCGGTGTATAATGTGCAGGGTGCGGAGCGCACGCCGCTTGAGGTGTATGAAAGCAAAATGTATCGTTCTTACTTTAGCGGCAATGATAAATATGACTATTCTGAAGAGAATAAAGAGTATCGAACTATGCTTTATATCAGAACCGCGCCTGTTGAAAGCGAGGGTGAAACGTATCTTGCCTTAAAGCTGGCGGATAAGTATGCCGCAAACGGTATATCCGTTAAGGCCTATGCCGGAAAGTTTGCAGAAGTTGAGCAGGCGGCGGCCAGCAATGCGGAAATCAGCGCCCAGCTTTTTGACGATAGCAAAGGCTATCAGGTAAGCGGGCAGGACGAGCAGTTTGTTACTTTTGTCTTCTATAAAAATGGCGCGGCTATGGCCGCCCTGCCGGTGGAGTTGGATGTTTATGCCTCGCCCAATTATCTTAGCGGGCGTTTGTATGCTGAAAACGGTATGGATTCTGATGGTTATAATATTGCCTATGATCCGGAAACGGGCAGGCCGGGCAAGCGTTATTCTGCCAGTGTGTATGTAAGCCAGGGCGCCGAAGATAAGGATTTTGTCTTAAATCTTTATAAAGAGTATCCGGCCAATGCCGAGTATGGTTTTTGTTTAAGATATTATTATAAGGCAGAATCCAGTTATGAGGATTTGGGTTTAGCTCATATCAGCAAGGCGGTTGTCGGCGGCTATTATGACAATTTGTCGGCGGCTGCGGCTCTGCCCGATATTAAGGCGGATTTGTTTAGCTATGCCGGTTATAAGGCCAATTACAGCGGCGAGGGGCAGAAGTTTACCGTCTTCACTAACGAGGGCGAGGTTTATCAGTTCTCGGTTAAGGCGGTGGACGGTGCTGAATATCAATACGACAATATTTTGAGAGTTAATGGTTTGCAAGATGAAACCAAGACATATTCATTTACAAGTCCGGATGTAAGCGAGGATGAGATCCCGGTTTATACTTTCCGGATGGAAAACCGGAATGATTATCCTTATAAGCTTTTGCCGGGCGATACCAAATGCTATGCCAAACTGGCTTATCATTATCATTCGCTGAACGCGGAAAGTTCTTTGGCTCATGTTGCTAAGGCTGTGCAGGGGCATTATGAAACCCTGGCCTCTGCGGCGGGACAGGCTGATATTAAAGATGCTTTGTTGGGCGAGGGTTTTTTGGCCTGCTATCAAACACCGGTGGAATTTACTGTTTTTGATACCGATGGCAATGTTTATCATTTGAAGATTAAAACCGTAGGCCGAAGAACTGACGACTATGTGGGCGCTATGCGTATTTGGGGTGATGACGACAGCAATTTGTATTCCGGGCGCAAAACACAGACCGATAAAGATACCGGCGTTACGATTTGTACGTTTGTCCTTTATAAGGATGTGCCCGTAACAGCTGAATATAATACGGCTTTGCTCTATTACCTTGCCGGCACAGGTTCAACTGCTAACGCTGAACATATCGTAAAAGCGGTGTTGGGCAAATACGCCACTCTGGAAGAGGCCAAAGATCAGGCGGATATTAAAGAAGCCTTGTTTGATTCTTCCGTTGGTTATAAGGCTGCCTATGATAAGGGCGTAGAGTTTACAATTTTCGACGATAAAAATCAGGCGCATAATTTGATTGTTAAGGTGGAGGCCGGCGATGAGGAACGGCCAGGCTATTCATCGGTTTATCTGGATGTTTACGGTGCAAACTACCTAAACGCGTACAAGGTTGAGGATAAGGACGACAGTCTGGCGGCGGTTGGTTACCAAACGTTGCTGTTAGACGATCCGGATGTTGATCTTGGCACTTTACAGCCGAACTTTGATAAACAGGAACAAGCTAACGTGTATGCGCCGGACGCCAGCGGCAATAATGTGCCACAAAAATCCGGCGAAACCGCAGTCGATTTTACTAAATCGCCGGTACAGTATACCGTAACAGCTGCTAATTTGACGGACTCGCAGAATTATTGGGTAACCTTTGTTAAAAAAGCCAGTGGGCCAAAACTTTTTGTGATTCGTACCGCGGACAAAGAGCAGGGCACTAATAATGATCTGCGCGAACTGTTTATTGATGATTTTAAGCATGATGTTTTGGTTGCCAACATTGGCGACGCCGTACTGACTGGTATTAAAGCGGAGCTGACCGAGGCGCAGAATGTTAAACTGGATGATTATTGGCGGATTGGCGGCGCGGGCAATGATACATTGGGCGCTTTTGATCTGAATGGTTATTACTTACCGGACGCAGAACAATGGAACCTGGGCAAGGTTCGTTTGTTGCCCATGGGCTTTGGTAAGGTCAGCGGTTATTTGACGATTTCCGCGCCTGGGCAGGAAACAGTTAAAATCAAACTGACCGGTGATGTTAGGGCTCCAAAATTTACCAGAACAGCAATTCCGCAGGCGGTTAAATATGTGCCTTATGCGGCGCTTATCCAAACTGATAATAAGTATAAATGGAATAAGGTAACCTTTGAAACAACAGGCAATCTGCCCAAGGGCGTGGAGCTTAAACCCAGCGGTGAAATTTATGGCGTGCCGACTGAAACAGGCGAGTTTAAGTTTACGGTAACCGCGGTGAGCAGTAATGAACTGTTTACGGATAAGAGCGTCAGCCAGGAATTTACCTTGACGGTTTTGGACAACACCGATGAGAATGTAGCCAATTTCACCGATACCGAAGACGGCTATGGCATTGAGAAACCTGTTGAAGATAAGTATGTTTCCGAGATTGTCGATCAGGAATTTATCAGCGAGGGCGAATATGCGCAGTTTGTAGACTTCTGGCTGGATGGTAACAAGCTGGTTGAAGGCGTAGATTATGAGTCGGAAGAGGGCAGCACAAAGATCACCATTCGATCGGAAACTTTCAAAAAATATAGCGCTGCCGGAACGCATACGATTGCGGCGGAGTTCCGCAAGACAAGCGCAGAGGGCGGCAATATTGAAACCGATTTGCGTAAAACTGCCCAGAACTATGAAATTAAGGTGAGATCCTCCAGTGGCGGCAGCAGCCATAGTGGCGGTAGCCGCAGGCCGGAGCAGCCAACTAAACCAGTTGAGCAGACTAAACCGGAGGAGCCAATCAAACCGGTGGAGCCGCAGCAGCCAACCGAGCCGCGGATGGATTTTACGGACGTTCCGGAGGACGCTTGGTTCTATAACGAGGTTCTGTGGGTATTCACCGAGGGGTTGATGAAAGGCAACGGCGACGGCACCTTTGGGCCGAACCAGCCGACATCTCCCGCCGCGCTGGTTACGGTTTTGGCGCGGCTGGCTAAGGCGGATTTGACAACCTATGCCGGTTACACCTATGAAGATACTAAAGAGGATATGTGGTATACGGATTCGGTCAAGTGGGCCAGAGGCAATGGGCTTTTGGGCGAAATTGCTTTTGATGCTGATTCAGTTATCAGCCGAGGGAATATTGCTTTGATTTTGCTGAAGTATTTACAGGCCTTGGGCGTGGAGCTGCCAATTATTGAGCAGGAGCATATTTTTGCAGACGCAGAGCTAATGACTGTTGAGGAAAACGCAGCCTTTCAGGTTTTGTATGCGCTGGGGATTTTCCAGGGCAACGAGGATAACACAATTAATCCGCAGGGCGCGACTACCCGTGCGGAATTGGCCGCCTTGCTGCACAGGGTTGGCAATGTGCTGACGTCGGGCGTTAATACGACAGCCGAATAATTGATAGCGAAAGCCGCTGGATTTTGAAATATCCGGCGGCTTTCACTTATATAAATGTTTATATGCTTGGTTGCGCTAGTAACCTCCAAAAATATTTTACTACCTTTGGGGTTTTTATGTCATTGTTATTTTAATAATTCTTCATAATTCTGCATACCATGAAAAATTCTGATAACTGATACTTCTTTTTTTATTTTATCAACGATATAAAAAACCAGATATTTATTTACCGGCATAATACGCATACCCCGGCTATGCCAAGGCTCTTTTTCATATGCTCGAAAGCGCTCCGGCATATAATTTAAGTTTTTTATGGCTTGCTCCAAGCGATTTAATTGATTACATGCGGTTTGCTCTGCTTGCAGATTAATGGCAATATATTCAAAAATATTATGCAAATCTATTTGTGCCTGCGCCGAAATTTTAACGTCATATTTCATATACCATATTCCTGATGCAGCTGACGAAAAACGCTGTCGGCGTCTTTGGCTCTGCCCGCCAGAATATCTGCATAACCTTTGGCTAGTTCCAGATTTAACAATTCTTCATTCAAAGTATCTGTTGGGGGCAGGCCAATTTCAAAGGGAATTTTGCGCTCTCTAACCACCGCTCTGGCAAACACATTGATAGCCGTTGATGTGTTCATCCCAAACTCTGCACACAAACTGTCAAATTGCTTTTTCAATGTTTCATCCATACGAACACTAAATGTTGCTTGTGCCATAAAAATGCACCTCCTATATGTATATAATAACCTAACCGGTGCGAAAAGTCAATAAAAAAACGCAGCCACAAACTCAACATAGCTGCACTAACTATTATAATAATTCTTCATAATTCTGCATACCATGAAAAAATCGCATTATGTACACGATATTGTCGCTTTTATCTATTTTATAAATCATAATATAATTTTTTATGGCTACCTTGTGATAACCTAGAGAATTTAGTTTAGGAGTTTGGCATAAAGCATACATAAAAGGGTTTTGTTCTAAAAGCGCATAGCGCTGTTCAATATCATTCAACAAGTTTTTTGCTGCTGTGTGATTGTGTAATTCAGTCATAATATAGTTTAATATATTATCTAAATCTTGTCCTGCGAGATTAGTTTCTATAATTTTATAAACCATATTTGGCTCGCAGTTCATTTAGTTTATTTTGGGCATTATGGGTTTTTTCTTGAACAATCTCCTCTTCGGCAGCAATCAGTTTGTTATAAACATCAGCCAAAAAAAATTTTTCCTCATAGCTTTTACGGCTCATAATCACCAAATCATCCTTGTCATTTTGAGTGAGCAAAACGGGTTCAGAAGTTTTAAGGCATAACTCTGCAATCTCATTATAATTATGCAAAACCTCGGCTGCTGGTCTTATATTCATACAGTCAGTCCTCCTAAACTATTTTTTTTATTATAGCACTGTTGGGCTTTTATTGCAAGGATTTTGGCCGAAATAAAAGGGGTGCGGCCATCTACCTAAAATGGCTGCAACGCTAATATATTCGCCAATAATATATTGATATTATACAAAATGAATGTTATAATAAAATAAAAAAGGATATATTATATGTAATGACGAAGTGTATTGGCAACTTAAAAACAAGCTGGGCAAAATTGATAGGTGTGGATATAAAATCTGATTTGCCTATAATGCTTGGCGATTCTAATATAGAGCATATGCGGACAACTCATTCATTGGATTATTTCAAATATGGAAAATTTATTGAATTAATAGTGCAACAGCCGGATTATATTGGTCGTAATCCCAAAGACAATTCTATTGAGTTGGTTAAAGAGTTTTATATAGATAATGAATATGTGAAAATTGCCGTACGCACTTCATCTGTTGGGGTGCTATATGCACGTTCTTTATATGTCCTAAATAAGAAAAGGACAGAAAATTTTATTAACAAAGGCACATTGATACATATTGACAAAGCCGATTAAATATTTTATAATTAATTGCATAAAATATGAGAGGGATTAGAGGACGGAACGGGCAGCCGTCGCCACCGTAAGGTTTAGGAGATGTGGGAGTGTCGCCCCACCTAATTCTTCAAAAAAGAAGAAATCACTTTGTGGTTTCTTCTTTTTTTTGCATATAGGCTATATTTTGGCCGAAATAAAGAGTGCGGTCATCTACCTAAAATGGCTGCAATAAAGGTACATTGGGGAGTGGCCAAACGAATAGTTTTATGCAATTCCACGCCCTCTCAGTCATCGATTTCTTGCAAGTCGTCGCTGACAGCTCTCCCAAGGGGAGAGCCAAGGCTTATAGGCAAAAAGACTTGCCTCTCCCTTTGGCGTAAGTGCAGCAAAGCAGCAGAGAGGTGGCTTATCCAGCAAAGCTGGATAAGCCGGAGAGGGCGACTTAAGCAACGCAATTTGTCCACTCCCGCCGAAATAAAAGAGTGCGGCGCGCAGCCGAATGTGCCACGCGCCGCTAGTTGTTATGTAGCCATATCACAGAGGGCTACAGTTTTTTTATTCAGTAAATTATTATTCAATATTAGGTGTTATTCACTATCCAGGCGTACTCATCAAGTTGTATTTTGCGTAAAATACTATGTTGAGGAAAAACTGTACTATAAACGAAAATCATATGATAATATGAATCGGGGTTATGTTCTTCGATTGAAGAAAGTAATTCATAAAGAATATTGTCGCAATGCATTGTATATGTTTGGCCACTATGAGAAATATCAAAAGATTTATCATTATCATTAAGCGTAATCTGATAATAACCTATTGTTGTAAATATAGTTGAGGATATGCTAAAATATATAAAAGTGCAAACAAGTATGCAAACACATATACCTAATATTATATATATTTTTTTCCACATGTTT
>CAQWMM010000011.1:5000-45190 GCA_948907985.1 uncultured Bacillota bacterium | reverse complement strand
TGCTGCCAGGGGAATATCAGTATTTCGAGGGCAGGGGTGGTCGGAACTGGTTTAGTGTGGAGTGGAAGTCGGCGGAGTATTGGGGTTGGAAATTAGCTAGCCCTTATGAGGATTAAGGCAATGAAATATATAGCCTCCTGCTCCTTTGGCAAAGATAGCCTGGCAGCCATAATTGAGTGTGAGCGTCGGGGCGTATATATTGACAAGGCTTTGTATTGCCGGGTTATGTTTGACGCTGAAACCTCGGCGGAATTGCCGGAGCACGAGGAATTTATCCATTGCAAGGCTATTCCGCTGCTGCAAAGTCGCTATGGCATTGAAACGGAAATTGTGCAAGCCGATGTCAGCTATTGTGATTGCTTTTGGCGGAGGTTTAAGCATAGCAAAAAATATGGCGACGGCGCTATTTGGGGTTTTCCTGTTATGTTCGGTGCTTGGTGCAATACGTATTTGAAAGTAAATGCTTTGAGTGAATGGGCTAAAACTGCCGATGAGCATATGCAGATTTTGGGTATAGCCGCTGATGAAACTAGACGTATCGGACACAAGACAAATCAGGGTAAATTCCTGCCGTTGGTGGAGTGGGGTATTACCGAAGCGCAGTGTTTTGAAATCTGCCGCCGGGAAAATTTGTTAAGTCCGGCTTATAACAAAGGGCGCAAGCGGCTTGGCTGTTGGTTTTGCCATAACCAGCGGATTAGCGAGCTGCGGCGGCTGCGGAATGAGTACCCGGAATTGTGGGCTAAAATGTTGGTGTTGGACAAGGCCAGTTTGGTTACGTTTACGCCAGACAAGACGCTGGCTGATTTTGACCGACGGTTTGCCGAAGAAGAGCGGCAGTTAAGTTTTGATTTTAGGTGAGGTGTTAGAAATGCTTGATATTGTAAAAGTTATGACAGAAAAGCGGCTTAATTTGCAAAAACGCAGGCAGCGAATGGAGGAAACGCATCGGCAGGTAATTGCCGGTGTTGATAAACAAATAAATGAAATTGATTTGGCATTGGCAAAAATCAATGAGTGCATAGAACCTTATGTTTGCCCGAAATGCAAGGGAACTGGGGTTATGAAAGTTTGCGATGCTGCCGGTGATTTTGAGGAAATGGCTTGTCATACTTGCAGAGGAACCGGGTTAAAGTTATCGGAGGGCGATTGACAATGAAACCGATATTGATGAATACCGAAATGGTTAAGGCAATCTTGGATGGACGCAAAACTGTAACAAGGCGGCTGATAAAGCCACAACCAAAAGGGAAACTTGATTTAATCGTTGGTGGTAGTAATGTTGGCAAGTGGGTTGACCTGGAAAATGAGGAATATTGGATACCGCCTTGTCATTGTGGCGATGTGCTGTATGTTAGGGAAACATGGTGCAAGTTCGTGGCTGAACATATTATAGACGGTATATGGTATGAATATAAGGCAGATGCCACTCCTGCCTGTGAGGCAACCAGAAAATGTTATGGTTATAAGTGGCACCCCTCAATTCATATGCCCAAAGAGGCAGCACGGATTTTCCTGCGTGTTACTGGGGTTAGGGTTGAACGGTTAAGACAGCGGCTTATTGATGATTTAGAAGCGGAGGGTTTTAATAAACCTTTTAGTTATTTTGCGGTACTTAACCATTTTGCCGATATATGGGAAAGCACAATCAAGAAAGCTGACCTTGCTAAATATGGCTGGGACGCTAATCCTTGGGTTTGGGTTATAGAATTTGAGCGTATCAGCAGGGAGGAGGCGTTGGAAAATGCGTGAACGGTTTGCTTTACACACTGAATATACTGATTTGTTACCAAAATTGATTTGAAAACCAGATAAAGGAGTAATACATTGCTAAACCTGTCCTAACTGTGGGCGAAAACTGGTAAATCTTTATAAGCGTGGCAATGTATGGAAATGCCGGCATTGTTGGGAGGAGGTGTAGCAAAATGACGATTGAAGAAGCAATCCGGATTTTAGATCCAGAAACAGGCTTTATGGAAGTGTCAAAATATTCAACTTTTAATGATAGTGTTAATGCTTGTAGGGAAGCCGGCAAAATTGCAGCTGATGAACTGCGCAAGCGGCAGTGGATAAGCGTTAAGGATAGGTTGCCCGTGGCTGACGGTGATTATTTGGTTTATTTTGACGATGGTTTTGTAGCAATAACATTTTATAAGGCTAACAAAAGCGGCAAAAACGGCTGGGAGGTTTGGGCAGATGATGAGGTTACTCACTGGATGGAGCTGCCAGAACCGCCAAAGGAGGTTTTAATGAATGAATAACCTTACGCGCTTTTTGTTGAAATACTTTTGGCAGCTTTGCAGAATCAGCTTTTTGCTGGGCTGTGTGGTTAGGTGGTTGATGTAAATGCTGATTGGTTTACAGGATTTAATCGACTGGTGTAATGCTTGGATTGACGATTATTATGATATGTACGAAACAGAAGAAGATCTTACTCCAGAGGTCGCAAACTCGATTTTGGAGCATTTGCAGGAATTGGAAAGGATTAAAAGCGGTAATGCAGGTTAAATTTACGGTTTTTGGCGAGCCGCAGGGCAAAGCGCGGCCAAGGTTCAGTCGAAAAAATGGCCGAACCTACACGCCGGACAAAACGGTGCTTTATGAAAATCTTATCCGCGCCGAATATCTGCGGCAGTGCCTGTGGCAGCGGAAGGAGCCGTTGGCAATGCACATCCGGGCGTATTACAGCATACCGGCCAGCGCTAGCAAGGTTAGGCAAGCGGCTATGGAGGCAGGTTTAATAAGGCCGGTCAAAAAGCCGGACGCGGATAACATAATTAAAGTTGTGGCGGACGCGCTGAATCAGGTTGCATATAGAGATGACGCGGATTTGGTGCTGGTTGTGCTGGAGAAGTTTTACTCCCGGCAGCCGCGGCTTGAAATTGAGATTGAAACATTGGAGGCGGTTAATTTGTAGATAATTTTCAGGCAGGAAAAAAGCGTTTTGTGTAGTAAATTTTAGGTGAGAGGGTGAGCTTATGGACAAGATTTACAGTGGAATTATGGGTTTGGTGGTGGGCGACGCTTTGGGGGTGCCGGTGGAGTTTCGCCAGCGGGATAGCTATAAGGTTAGCGATATGACGGGCTATGGCACTTACGGGCAGCCGCCGGGGAGCTGGTCGGACGACAGCAGTATGACGCTGGCCACAGCGGAAAGCATTGCCAGGCTGGGCAGGATTGAGCCGGCGGATATTATGCAGAATTTTGCCAGGTGGTATTTGGCGGCGGAATTTACGCCTTATGGCGAGGTTTTTGATGTGGGCGGCACTACCCGGGCGGCCATTTTGCGGTATCAAAACGGCGTGGCTATCGATCATTGCGGCGGTACCGATTTTAGGGATAACGGCAATGGGGCGTTAATGCGGATTTTGCCGGTGGCGCTGGTTCCGCATAGCGGCGCTGACGTGCAGCGTGTGGCCGGGCTGACGCATAATCACTCAATTTCTAATGCGGCCTGCGGTATTTATGTGGAGGTTGCGGAAATACTGCTGGCCGGAGCGGATAAGGCGGCGGTTTGGCAAAAGATAAAGGGCGAGGCCTGTTATCTGCCGGCGGAACTTGGCCGCCTGGCCGAACTGGAGAATTTGCCCCGGGCGCAGATAAAGAGCAGCGGCTATGTGGTGGATACGCTGGAGGCGGCGCTGTGGTGCTGGCTGCATATGGATAATTACCGTGATTGCGTGCTGGCCGCGGTGAATTTGGGCGAGGATACCGATACGACGGCGGCGGTGGCCGGCGGCTTGGCGGGGATTTATTATGGCTGCGGCGGCGAAAAAGGCGTGCCGGAGGAATGGATTGGGCAAATTGCGCGCCGGGAGTGGATAGCGGAATTGTGCGCGGCACTGGCGGCTGTGGAGTAGTTATGTGGGCTAAAGAATATTTGCAGCAATTACAGCGCCTGGATACGGTGATTAATCAGAAGGTTGCCGAACTGAACGATTTGCGCTGGAAAGCGGAAAGCGTTGGCAGCATTGATTACGCCAGGGATAGGGTGCAGACCAGCCCGGCGGCGGACGCGCCTTTTGTTAACGCGATTGGGCGAATTGCCGATCTGGAGGCCGAAATCAGCGCGGAAATTGAGCAATACGCCAATGAAAAGCACCTGATAATCAAGCAGATTCAGGGGCTGGCCAACCCGGCGTATGTGCAGATACTTTATAAACGCTATGTGGAGTTTAAACCGCTGGAGGTTATCGCCGCCGAAATGAATTACACATATGATCACATAAGACATCTGCACAGATATGCTTTGCAAAAATTTGAAAGAGCACACAAAAACGCACAAAATAACACAAAATAACACACAATAACACACAATAACACATTTGAATGTGTTATAATAGTAGAGTAGAAAAGTCGGCAAGGGAAACTTTGCCGGCCTTTTTGTGAACATTTAACGAAAAAAAATTTTTAATAAATTTTAATGAAAGGGGGAGGCGTGCGTGCTAAATTCAAAACAGAAAAAGTGCATTGAAATGCTGGTGTTCGGTAACCAGACGCAACGGAAAATTGCCGAAAAACTGCATATTACCGAGGCGACGATTTGCAACTGGAAAAAGAACGATGAATTTATGGCGGAATATAGCCTCGCCCTGAAAAACAGTATGAAAGAGGTGGCGGTAAAGGCTTTTCATACCGAAATAGCCCTGCTGAAAGCGCGCAGCGAATCGGTGCGGCTGATGGCGGCCAAGGATATTCTGGACAGAGCCGGTTTTAAGCCGGATGATAACATCAACCTGGGTGGCGAGGAGGTTGTTCTGGTGAACGACTTGCGGGAGTAGCTATGCAAATATCTTTGCAGGAGGTTGTGGGCAAAAATTACGCCGACTTCTGGCGCTGCCGTCAAAGATACCGGGTGGTTAAGGGCAGCCGCGCCAGCAAGAAAAGCAAAACCGCCGCCCTGTGGTTTATCGTAAACTTGATGAAGTGGCCGACTGCCAACCTGCTGGTGGTGCGCAAGGTGTTCCGCACCCTCAAGGATAGCTGCTTTACCGAGCTTAGGTGGGCGATTGAGCGGCTGGGCGTGGGCGCTTTTTGGGAAATCAAGGAAAGCCCGCTGGAGATGACCTATAAGCCGA
Organism: uncultured Bacillota bacterium; assembly: GCA_948907985.1. Classification (GTDB taxonomy): domain Bacteria; phylum Bacillota; class Dehalobacteriia; order UBA4068; family UBA4997; genus Avidehalobacter. Next base: position 40,112 of record CAQWMM010000011.1, on the reverse strand, counting down.
CCGGGCAGAAAATCTATTTTCGCGGGCTGGACGATCCGCTGAAAATCACCTATATTTAGGTGGATAATAAAATTTGTATTGGAGAAAAAAACTTGAATGTAACTTATTGTATGTAGTCTTTTTGTATACAGCGAAATATTATATATAATATACAGAGGTGAAATAATGGATATTATAATTGTTTTTGGAAGAAATGTTCGTAAATATCGTAATTTAATTGGCGTTTCTCAAGAAAAGCTAGCTGAGATGTGTGGACTTCATAGAACTTATATAAGTGATATTGAACGTTTTAAGCGTAGCATATCCCTTGAGAACATTCAGAAAATTGCTGTTGCTTTAGATGTGGAAATTTATAAACTCTTCTTGGAGGAATAATTATGACAAAGAATGAACTTTTTCTTAAATTGGCTCGACCCGATGAAAAAGGCTTTAGTCGCTGGGTATCAACTTCGGAATTTGTTGGCGAGTATGAAAGTTTGCAATTTGGTAATGGAGCATCTTGGGCAAGAAAGGAGTCTACATTAGCTAAACAATTTTATATTGAGTTTGACAAAGAACTTTCACCTGGTAATAGAATTGACAGAATACGTTTGACAGGCCTTAGAAATGACGATTATTCTCAACATATAAGATCCGAAATTAGAGAGGCAATAAAGGCCAGGCGATGTGTAGTTTTAGGTACGAGCAAGCCAGAATGCGATCATAAAAATGGCAGAAAAAATGAAGATAGAGTAATGAGAAATGAAAACCAGAGTATTGATGATTTTCAGCCGTTAAGTAAAGCTGCTAATGATGCAAAACGTCAGTTTTGTAAGGAATGTAAAAGAACGGGAAAACGTTTTGATGCCAAACGGCTAGGCTATCCGATGTCTTATTATCAAGGCGATGCTATACATTCTGAAAAAGAGGATGGATGTATAGGCTGTTATTGGTATGATCCGATTGAGTTTAAGAAACACCTTGTATTTAAGCCGCTAAGTGATGAATAGTTCAAAAAGTCGTGGTGTATTTTTTACCACGACTTTTTGAATACAAAAATATATTCGTGCTTAAAAATATAAAAATCAGATGATAATGCTCGATAACGCCAAATACCTTGTTTGTTGTTTTTACCTTTGGTTTCATCAAAGTTTTTTACAAGTATGGCTTTTAATATGAAACCTCTATTGAGAAATAGATTCATACAATGAAAACCAAGTGGTATAATTTGACTGTTTGCATATTTATCGCCAATTACAACAGCGCAATAGCGATTTTTTTCTAATATTTTTGTTGTATTTTTGATTACTTGGTCAAACGAGTGCAAAAAATCATCTAGTGTTTTAGCATTTGATAAATCTTGTGGGTTATCGGAAAATTTAATAATATCCCAGTAGGGTGGGTGCATAATGACAAATTGTATATTTTTAATAGATAAGCATTTTAACAGATTTTCAATTGCAAAATCTTTGCTATTGCCAATAAAAGATATTGCCTTACATTTATCATTTTTTTCAGTAGCTATTCGTTGAGTGGCTTCTTGAGCTACGCTTTCTTGTAGCTCAATTCCTATTGAATTTCTTCCCATTCGTTGAGCTTCAATAAGAGATGTGCCGCTACCCATAAATGGATCCAGAATCCAATCATTTATTTTTGTGTAGCGAGTAAATAATTGATGCGGAATTTGCGGAATAAAATTTCCATGATATTTTCCGTTATGAGCACCGGAATTATCTCGTTTGTCGATTATCCAAAGAGAATCTGTGTATATTTCTGAATAATTTTTCCAATTCTTCATATCAATATCATTATATTTTGACACATTTTACTCCTTAATTAAACAATGAATATATTCTGTAGTTGTTTTTGCTTTAATATTTCTATTTTCTTCTTTATCCGCCTTGAAACGTTGATATTCTTGTTTATAGCAGGTATATTTCCCATATTTAGACATAATATTTTTTATTGTATCAATATCCATCAGACCTTCATTATTATAACTTAAAAAAATATAATGAAAATTTGCATTAGCAATTAAATCATCAAAAACTTTATTTACTGTTCTTTTGGAGCAAAATAAGCTTTTTTGTGAGCTATATTCGCGCAGGCCTGTTTTGCCTTTTAATTGTGGATTATCATATTTTGCTATTGTTTCAAGAACATGGTAGTTTGTACAATATTGTCGTTCATTATAGGGGGGATCTAAATATAAAATATCACCAGAAATTCTTTTTATAAGTTTGTTTATGTCTTCGTTATATACTTTTCCTTTTCTACCGTCTATTACTGGCAGTAATTCAAGATAAAAATCTTTTTGTGCCGATTTTTTGATTTTTTTTAGGAAAGCACCATAAACTGAGGCGGTGTTTGCATATTTATCAATAGAATTAACAAGACTTGCCAAGTAATAATAATATGTACATTCATTTATATCCTTATTTATGTACATATTCTCTAATTCTGTTCTTATTGCATCACATTTTTTCCCGTTTGTATCAGTAAAATAGTTGCGCTCATTGTTTGGATTAATACAATAATTTTGATAAATAAAACCGTTTTCTCCAATCAGCGAATTAAAATAATCCAATAAGGAATTATCTAAAACCGGTGTGTTTTCAATTAAATGTTTGTTTAGTACATAGCTATAATATTGTATATCGTTTGAAATAACATTATAACCTAATTGCTTAAAAACAGAACCTACAATACCTGTGCCAGCAAACAAATCGGCAAATGTATGACCTTCTCCGTTGTTTATATTTGTTACATCTTGTATTGTATTTTGAATAAAATTTATAAGAGAGTATTTAGAACCAATATAATTCATAAAAAAATCCTTTATTTTAAAATAAGTTGAAACTTTTATGTGTTTTATTATATAGTGAAAAAAGTGTATTGTCAATAGAAGAAAAATTACTTAATATAAGCTTTGGTTTTGAAGCTGTTGTTAATTTATTTTATCAAGATAAGTATTAATTTCCCCGAAAGAGGTAGTATAATCTTTCTAATTGCGATAATCTGCACACCGAGCTGACAAGAAATATTATGTTGGGGCAGGAGCCGCAAAAGGCGATTGACGCACTGGCTAGGAAAATGCAGACCTCCCGAACCAACGCCGGGCGGCTGATGATGACCGAGCAGGCTTATTTCAGCAGCGCGGCGCAGCGGGACTGTTTTAGCGACCTTGGGGTTGAGCGGTTCGAGATTGTGGCCACGCTGGATAGCCATACCTCGGAGATTTGCCAGCAGGCGGACGGAGAAGTTAAACCGATGAGCGATTTTGAGCCGGGCGTAACTGCGCCGCCGTTTCACGTCAACTGCCGCAGTACCACCGTGCCTTATTTTGATGATGAGTTCAGTTTGGGTGGCGAAAGAGCGGCCAGAGATGAGGACGGTAAAACGTATTATGTACCGGCGGATATGACTTATAAAGAGTGGCGGGAAAAGTTTGTTGGCGGTGGTGATAAAAGTGGCTTGCAGGAGGTGAGCAAAGGTGGTATAATAAAAGCAGGAAGTGGTAATGTGGGTATTTTCAGTATGGATAGCCCTGTTGAGCAAAAGCATACCGGCAAGGGCAATCCGAATGCTGTTTTGCTTTTTGATGTTGAATTAAATAACCGTCAGCAAAAGCTGTTGGAGAAGCTGCCGGAATATGACAGCAGGACTGTTGTACCGAAAAAGTCTGCAAATATGCCGGATTTGGCGGCGCTGACGGCTAAAACTGGTGATGAATTTGCTATGTTTACCAAAGGCAATGAACGCTTGATTGTTCGTGGAAATGCCTATATGGTAAATATTGGCTTGGAAGAAGCAGAACAACTCGCCAAACAGGGCTATCGCTGGAGCGGACACACTCATCCGGGGATGGATTTTTTAGCAATGCAACCCTCTGATGGTGATTATGAAATTTTGGATTGTTTTGCTCAACGTAGTGCTGTAATTTACAATTCTAAGGGCAATTTCAGAACGTATGAACATAGGAGTTGATATTATGTGCAAACTATTTTCAAAATATGAGAAAGAAATAGAACAATATTGTATTTCTCAAGGTTTAAGCTTTGAAAAAGCTAAGCGATTGCCACAGTGTTGGGGGAAAAATGATATTTGGTTACAATATCATGATTCTCAAAAAGGCAAAGAGGGATTAAGAAACGAAACGCCTGCACCGATTGTTCTTAAAATTTTTATTGATAATGGTAGAGTGGCATTTGAGCAGACAGAGCATACCCGCAAATATCTTTCCTAAAAGTTGAAAAGAATTTTGAGAGGTTATTTGAGGTGGAAAATTTCGTGGCCGTCCACACGCCGCTGGCTTGACAATATCTTCCCCTTGGGGCGGATATGAGAGATGCAGGAGAATGCCACGCCTGCCAAATAACCACTCTTTAAGGAGCTGTGGAAACGCGGCTCCTTTCCTTATGCAAAAAAACTGAATAACTTTTAAGCACTGTGTGTATACATGGTGCTTTTTTATATACCTAAAATCAAAAAGGAGGAAAAAGATTTATGAACAAAGAGGAATTGCAGGCTCTGGGCTTGACGGATGAGCAGGCCGAAAAGGTGCTGGCAGAAATTACTGTGCTGCAAAAGACGTTGAAAGAGCGAGATAAGCAGCTGGAAAGCCTGAAAAAGGCCAGCGGCGATAATGCAGAGCTGCAAAAATCGCGTATAGAGCGCGACTCCCTACGGTCGCAAATTCAAACATTGCAGCAGCAAAACGCCGAGCAGCAAAAAGCGCATAAGGCCGAGTTGCAGCAATTAAAGCTGGATAACGCTATTGACAACACTCTGACGGCTGCCGGAGCCAGGAACAACAAGGCGGTGCGGGCGCTGCTGGATTTGACCAATGTGCAGCTGGGCGAGGACGGCAGGCTTGCCGGCTGGCAGGAGCAGTTGGAAGCCTTGCAGAAATCGGACGGCTATTTGTTTGCGGCACAGCAGCAACAGGCAACTTTCCGCGGTTTTCAGCCGGCGGCGGGCAGCGGCGGAGTTCCGCAGGGGCAGGCAGACACCCGCAAAATGAGTTATGACGAGCTTTGCGCCTATGTGCAGCAGAACCCGGGCGCAGAATTGAAGTAGAGAAAAGAAAGGATGATGATTAATGGCAAACACAAAATTTGACGCGAAAAGCTTTAACCCGGAGGTTTTTCGCTATATGGTGGGCCGGGTACCCAATTTGACAATGAATGAAATTGTCAAATCCAAGGCGCTGGCGCGCAACGCCGAAATTCAGGCGGTTTTCAGCAGCGAGAACGGCACGGCTTATTCCCGGCTGGCGATGCGCGGGCTGCTGGACGGCGAGGCGGTCAACTATGACGGCCAGACCGATATTTCGGCCACCAGCACCAAGACCTTTGAGCAGGGCATGGTAGTTGTTGGCCGGGCTAAGGCCTGGGTGGAAAAGGATTTTAGCCAGGATATTACCGCGACCAACGGAAGTCCAGCGACCGCAGGGAGCAGGAGCGGGGTGGATTTTATGCAGAATGTGGCCGAACAGGTGGGCGAGTATTTCGATAACCTCGACCAGCGGACGATTTTGGTAATTTTGCAGGGCGTATTCGCGATGAGCGGCGGCAAGAACGCCGAGTTTGTGCAGAAACATACTTATGACGTGTCGGCGCAGGGCGACGGCAAAATCACCGCCACCACCTTGAACAGCGCCGCTAACCAGGCCTGTGGGGCGAACAAGAAAAAGTTCAGTCTGGTGTTTATGCACTCTGACGTGGCTACCAACCTGGAAAATATGAATCTGGTTTCGCATTTGAAATACACCGACGCGGAGGGCGTGCAACGGGATTTGGAACTTTACACCTGGAACGGCAAGTTGGTAGTGATTGACGACGATATGCCGGTGGAGGAAGTGGCGGCAACTCCGGCGGTGGGTACCGAGGGGCAGGCCGGCTATGTGCCGGCGGTTCCGGCGCAGACCAAATACACCACCTACATTATGGGCGCGGGGGCGATTGCCTTTGAAGATATTGGCGCCAAGGTGCCGGTGGAAATGGACAGAAACCCGAAAACGAACGGCGGTGAGGATACGCTTTATGTGCGGCAGCGTAAGGTTTTTGCGCCTTATGGTATCAGCTATGAGAAGAAGTCGCAGGCCAGCTTGTCCCCAACTGACGCGGAGCTGCAAAACGGCCAGAATTGGGCGTTGGTTCATTTCGGCGAAACGGCGGAGAATAAACGCTCTTACATCAACCACAAGGCCATTCCGCTGGCGCGGATTAATGGCTGTATAGGATTTTCATTTCTTTAGATTCGTTATCAAAATATATCGACAATGTATGGTTGATAGATTGTATTTTTGTATCTTCACTAATTGGATAGATCGCTTGCTCCTGTGGTATAAATATAACAAAAGAGGTTAGGCGCTGCCCCTCAATGGCCGCCAGAATTTTGTCAATACAATCATCACAGAAAATAGTCTTCATTCTATGTAGGCTGATTGTATCATATTTTTGGCGCAAATCGGCCAAATCATAATCTGGACTGAACCCATAAGCAATATTCAAGCTGGTTTGACTTATTTCATCATAGCCGCCGCTGAAAGATATGGTACCGTCTGGCTGCGGGGTTTCGCTATCCATAGAATAAAGTTCGCCTGTGTTGAGCGCTGCAAGATATACCTGACCGGGATAATCACTTTGGCAGGTTGGGCAATCCTCGGCAGTATTCGGGATATACTGCGCCAGCCGTTTGGCGTCGGTATGGAGAATTAAATCGTGCCTTATCTGCTGGGCAATTTCGTTATACTCATCATCAGTGGCCGTTGCCAGATAAGCGGCGAGCATATTTAATAAGTCTGTTGTGTTTTTATTTATTTTATGGTTGACCTGTAAGGTAATCAGGGCAAATAAAATTATGCAGATACAACAGCTTGTCATACAGGCTAAAAAACAATTGTAAGTAATTTCTTCTTCGCTGTGCTTAAATATATTCTTCATATTTGCTCCATTCCTTTTATTTTTAATGATATGGGGTTGACGATAATTATTTTGCGCCCAAGCTTTTGCGCATAGCGCAGGGTTGCGCCGGCGCCGCTGCGTTGCCTGCGTGCGTCATACACGGCTAGCAGCAGTGCGGCATTTTCAACCAGAAAGCGGTTGCGTTCCAATATACAGTTCGGATAATAATTGCGGCTGGTGTAAACTGTGCTGTCGGCCTGCTCTAAAATTTTTTTATAGCGTTCCTGCGCTGAAACTGACCATTTGGCCACCTGGGTTTTACAAGGCAGAATACAGTGGAGTTTTAGGGCAGGATTTGTTTCTCTTAAAGTCAATACGATTTCTGCCGCCCAAGTGTCAACGCCCAACGCCATACCGGAGAGAAAATCAGTATAGCCATATTATGTTAACTTTACAATTTGGGCGTTTAGTATCTTTTTTAGCTTTAGGCAATTTTGGTCTGTTTCGTTGAATCTCCAGGGTAGGCTTTGTGGTCGGTGGCCGGTGAATGCACAAGTTTTATAATTCATATACAATAATGCCTTTCTTTACATTACTGTATGGCTAAATAATGGCCATATTATATGACCATTATATCAGCCATAATATGATTTGTAAAGGGGGAATTGCAATGATTTCTTATGCGCCATTATGGGAAACGATGAAAAAGAAGAAAGCTACTACTTATACCTTAAGGATTAAAAATGAAATGAGCCATGCAACTGTTCAAAGATTGCAAAAGAATATGCCTGTTACAACACATACTCTTAATAAATTGTGTGAGATTTTAGATTGCAAATTGGAAGATATTGCTGAATATATACCAGACAAAGATTAAAATTAATTGAAGAAATTAAGCTGATCTGTAAAAGTTAGAAAAAATCTAACGATTGCAGGTCAGTTTTTTTATTGAAAAAATTGAAGCCTGCACCTATATTGCCAATGGCGTTGTGCTTACGGAAAAGGTAAGATTATTTGTTTATTTAACATTTTTTTCAGCTTTAGGCAGTTTTTATCTGCTTTGTTAAATCCCCAAGGTAGGCTTTGCGGACGGTGGCCGGTGAAAGCGCAACTTTTCATATCGTATTTTAATTCCTTAATTTATGTGATTGTGGTTTAATTTTACATCATATAAAAGGGCTTGTCAATTATAAATGTCTATTTTTAGATAAATAATACACTTATACTATCGTGGTGTATTGTAGAATATAAAGCGAGAAAGGAGGGAGAACGATGGTTTATGATTTTGGTTTACGTTTGAAAGAACTTAGAGAGGCCAAAAATCTTTCGCAAGTTGATGTTGCTAGACGTCTTGATGTTACTCGTTCTACCATAAGTGGTTATGAACGTAATACAATTATGCCAAGAGCGGAGCAACTTGTAAAACTGGCTATTCTTTATAATACTTCTGTTGATTATATGCTGGGAATAACTAATCGTTCATACCTCTACTTGGATGATTTAAGTGCTAGTCAGCAACAAACAATTTTAGATGTGGTAGAAAGATTAAAGAAAGAGTTTTTATCGGATTTGTAATTTCTATAGGAGTAAAAACGAGCCTTGAATCGTAATAAACATGAACTTTTTGTTGTAAAATACGAACTGTAAGGAGAGTGAGATGAATTGACACCTAAAGAACGAGTGATATTTGGTGAACGTATTCGTAATAGGCGTAATACACTAAACTTATCACAGGAACACATAGCCGAAAAAGCCGGTATCGGTATACGTTTTTATCAAGCCCTGGAACGTGGGGAAAAAGGTGTTTCTCTAAATACCCTTATAAGTTTGAGTAAGGCGTTAAACTTTAGTATTGATTATCTATTATTGGGGGATTCATCATATTCTCTTAAAAATCCTATGGTTGATATTTTGAATGATTTGTCGCAACAACAGCGTGATGATGCTTTAACGATTTTACAAATATATGCGAATGCTTGTAAAAAATAAATTGGCAAATATATTTTGTTTATATAATTAAAAACTGACCTGTAAAAGTTAGAAAAAATCTAACGATTGCAGGTCAGCTTTTTTATTGAAAAACCGGACGCTTTATGCCTATAAACTGACCTCCGGTGGCCAAAAGGCGGCTAACGATTTGGCCGAGGCGCGCCATTCCGGCGTGAGGGGCAACGACCTGCGAATTGTGGTGCAGGTTAACGCGGATAATGAAGATTTGTTCGATGTGCAGACTTATCTTGGCGCGGCGCTGGTGGACGAGCAGACGGCGGCCACGGCGGCGGATTTGCGGGCTAATGATTTTGTGCGGTTTAAGCCGGCGGCAGAATTGACAGCCACCGCCGGAATAAATCTGACCGGCGGCGAAAACGGCGAGGTTAGCGGGCAGAGCCACCAGAAATATCTGGACAAGATTGAGGCCTACACCTATAACACCATGGGCGCGGTGGTAACTGATGCGGTTACCAAGGGGCTTTACGCGGCCTTTGTGAAACGCCTGCGCGATGAAATGGGCGTCAAGTTTCAGCTGGTGCTGCACAATCTGGCGGCGGATTATCTGGGGACGATTAACGTCAAAAACGACGTTCTGGACGAGGGCTGGAGCGCGGCCAGTTTGGTTTATTGGGTGGTTGGCGCGTCTGCCGGCTGCGAGGTGAATAAGAGCAACCAGAACCGCAAATATAACGGTGAGTTTACGGTGGCGGCGGATTATACCCAAAACGAACTTAAAAAGGCGATTAAGGCCGGCGAGTTCACTCTGCACAAGGTGGGCGCGGATATTCGGGTTTTGACGGATATTAACAGCATGGTAACCACCAGCGATACGCAGGGCGAGATTTTCCAGGATAATCAGACGGTGCGGGTTATGGATCAGATTGGCAATGATATTGCGGTGCTGTTCAACACCAAATATCTGGGGGTTGTGCCTAACGACGCGGCGGGGCGGCTCTCGCTGTGGTCGGATATTGTGGCGCACCACCGCCAGTTGGAAAGTATTCGGGCGATTGAGAATTTTTCCGAATCTGACGTGCTGGTGGAGCAGGGCAGCAGCAAAAAGGCGGTTGTGGTAACTGATTTGGTAACGGTGGTAAACGCGATGGGTAAGCTCTATATGACCGTTACGGTGGCTTAAAGGGGGATGAATAATGGCAAATAATCCAATAATGAACGCCATGGACGCAATCTATGGCTCTACTGCCGAATGTTTTATTACGATTGAGGGCAGGCGCTATAATTTTATGAGTATGACCGAGTTTGAGAGCAAATGGGAAGTGAATGTGAAAGAGGTGCCGATTTTGGGCAAGGTCGGTATGGGGCATAAATCTTCCGGCGGCAAGGGCACCTGGAGCGGTAAGGCGCACTACAATCAATCGGTTTTCCGGGAATTGGCCGATAATTACCAGAAAACCGGCTATATGCCCTATTTTGAAATTCAGGTGTCCAACGAGGATCCCTCCAGCGCGGTGGGGCGGCAGACGATTGTCCACCGGGGATGTCTGTGCGATAGCTTTACGCTGGCTAAATTCCAGGCCGGCGAGGATTATTTGGACGAGGATCTTTCCGGCACCTTTGAAAGCTGGGATTTGCCGGAGAAATGTGAGTTTTCATAAAGAATACAAAAGAGTATAACCCCCAAAAAGCAAGTGCAAAAACCCGTAAAAAAGCGTGAAAAGCTGATAAATAGCGGTGTCTAGCCGTTAAACAGGTGCAAAATTAAAGAAAAAGTTGCAATCTTATAAAAATCGGATTGCAACTTTTTTTATGCTGTTTTGACCGTATATTATAGTATAATTATACAAATTGTATTCAATCGTTTTTACCTTTCAAAACCTTTCAAACCGGCAAATTATTAGCAAAGCCTAAATACTGCCCAAACGCCGCCAATAGCGGCCTTGAACGATTTTACAACAACCTTTCAGAAACCTTTTAAGAAACCTAAAATAAGCAATTATTTTTTTATTCATCCGGTTAGTCTAATGGGACATTTTCGCAGTTTTAATGGGACATGCGTCCTATTAAGATAAATAGCGGCTTTTGGCTGTATTGTACTTAATGTTTTGCTTATCTCGTGTCCCATTAAAAATTAACTGCATACTAGAAAATGTCCCATTAAAATCTAAACAATATTGTCAGTTTTTTGTAACAATATTTTTTTTATACGCTCAAGAGAGCCATTAAAATATTCAGTGGCTATATTTGTGGCTTTTTCAATTCGCTCTTCTTTGGATAACCCTTCATTATAAACAGAGTCATAAACAGAAAAAAAAGTATTTGATATGTAGGCGGACAAATGAAACAAAAATAAGGCCGCTGCTCTATTGTTTGTGTTTTTCATATTTAAGGTATGAAGAAATTCTGACAAAACGCCATCTGTATAGGCTGTTTCATCATCAGATACGGCTCTGATTGCCGTTTCAATTCTTTTTAGGAAACCTGATAGTTCTTCTTTGCTTGTTTGTATCATTGATTGAACGTGTTCTTGTTCTGTCTTGGTTCTTTTTTTATTAGTTTCACCACGCAAATAGGCTCCGCTAACATTAAAATATTCCTCTAGTGCAACCATGGCTTTAGAGTTTGGCTCTCTTAATCCGTTTTCATAATTTCTAACAGCAGCCATACTTATACCAATTTTTTGAGCTAGTTGAGTTTGGGTTAAACCTTGTGCTTTACGCAATTCTTGAATGCGTTGTCCAATTATAGTTTTTTCCATATTATTATTCCTCCATAGGAAATAAGTATAATATTAAAATATACAAATGTAAAGGTTGAATCATAAAAAAATGCTTGACGTATCCATATGGAAATGATATAATTATAGCAAGATATACAAACGGAAACAAAAAAAAGAGGGGGGTAAAAAATGTTAATCATTCCTCGTAGTACTGAAATAAAAAAACGCAGGGAAGCACTTAAACTTTCACAAAAACAACTTTCCTTAGAAGCAGGGTTAGCTGGCAATTCTATCTATCGTATAGAAACTGGTGAAAGCAAAAAAATAAATCACCTGCGAGCCAGAGAAATAGCGCGAGTGCTTGGTTGCAACGTTGAAGATATTTGCAGCGTGCCGGAGCGCAGCGCATAACAAATTGTTTTAATACTATTTACTTATATAGGAGTGAAAAAATGAAACACAGAACAGCAAAAAAACCGAAAACAGCATACGGCGAAAATTACCAGATTTTTCTGGGGCTTATTGAAAAAGTGGACGAGCTTGAAACTGATGAAATCCACTCCTGGCTCTTTAAGGATTTAACCAGAGCCGAGATTGCCTTACTCAACGGCTACATTGTGAACAGCGGCAATTATGAGCAGTTTCATTTAAGCCAAACCTGGGATTTGCACAGCCTGGAGGTTATACAAACCGCAGAGCATAGCATTCATCCCTTGCACGATTTAGCCTTTTACTGCCAGAGGATAGACCTGCAAAACCGAATTAATATGGCCAGCTAAAAACAAGGAGGACAACGAAATGAAAAAGCTTCTAATAACCTATCGTATGAACAACAAAACCGAAAACACAGAAAATTGTTTTGAGTTATCCATGTTGGATAATATAGCCGATGACCTTTTAGACAAAGGAACAGAAAGCGAGTTTGTAAATCCAACCCCAAATGGTTATTTATATAGCTTGCTGCAAAAAATATCTCGTCTCCAAGGGTACCCGTCATTTGAGTTTTGCACCGCCGAAGAAATTGAAAACTAAGCCGAAACGCCCTTTGGGGCGTCTGCATGGAGCTGGCCGCCATGTACTGATGAGGCAGGCCAAAAGGGGTGGATTTATGAAAACCTTGTTAAAAGTGCCAGATATTGCTAACTTACTAGATTTGTCAGAACGGCACATTAAACGATTGGCCAAAGAGGGCAAATTGCCTACACAAAAGCTATTAAATGAAAAAAACCGTCCGATGTTTGTTTTTCCGCTGAGCGGATTAAGCCCGGAACTTCAGCGAAAATATCTGGCGCAAAATCAGATTAAGATACCACCGGCAGATATGCCCGAAAATGAAGATCCGCAAACAATGGACAACTTCAGCGCGGATGAACGCGAAGAAATCCAGTTCTGGCTGGACACTTTGAGCGAGTGGCGGCAATATCGGGAAAATTACACTAAAGGAAGCAAAGCCCAGGCAGACGAAAAATATGTGTGCCTGTGTGCTAAAGCCTACCCGGAGAAACTTTTCTCAACAGATATATTATACCGCAAACAAAGGGCTTTGCGCAACAAAAATTTATCGGGGCTATTAGACAAACGCGGCAAAAGCCGCAAAGGCAAGTCAAGTATTCCGGAGGTTATCTGGCAGGCGTTTTTAAGCTTTTATCTGGATGAAGCCCAGCACCCAATAAAAAAATGCTGGGAATACACCAAAATGTGGGCGCAGCATGAACAGCCGGAACTGGTGGCGGATATACCCTGCTACACCACATTTTCCCGGCACGTCAAAAGCGACGTGTTGGCGGCGGTCAAAACGCTGGGACGCGAGGGCGAAAAAGCATTCAGCGACCGCTGCGCGCCATATATCCGCCGAACCTATGAGGATATGCAGAGCAACGATTGGTGGATTGCCGACAATCACACGTTCGATATTATCTCGCAGGACGAAAACGGCAAAAACCACCGCCTGTATTTAACAGCCTTTTTTGACGCCAGAGGCGGCATATTTACCGGCTGCTATGTAACACTGAACCCCAGCAGTCAGGCTACTTTAATAGCCCTGCGCAAAGGCATCATTAAATATGGCATACCCAAAAATATTTATGTGGATAATGGCCGCGAGTTTTTGACCTTTGACATCGGCGGCCTCGGCCACCGCCAAAAGAAAGCTAAGAACGGCGAACAGTACAATCCGCCGCCGGTATTTACCCGGCTGGGCATTAAAATGACTAACGCCATAGTCAGGAACGCCAAGGCCAAAATCATTGAGCGGCGTTTTCGGGACGTAAAAGACCACCTTTCCCGGCTGTTTGAAACCTACACCGGCGGCAATGTGGTAGAGAGGCCGGAGCGGCTGAAAAAGGTGCTGAAAAAGGGCGGTATTGCCACGGACGCCGAGCTGACTGCCATAGTTGAGGAATTGCTGGAGCATTATTTTAACGAGGCTCCATATGGCGGCGCGGTGGCGGCAGACCGGGGCAAGCCCCGAATGCAGGTATATCAGGAAAACCTGCTGGAAAAGCGTACCACCTCCGCCGAGGAACTGGCGCTGATGTTAATGCGCAGCGCCAGACCGCAAAAGGTGGGACGGCGCGGCGTGCATTTGGATATAGGCGGAGCCCGAATAGATTACTGGAACGACGATTTAGTATTTAACTATTTAGGCCAGACAGTATATTTCCGCTATGACCCGGAGAATTTGGCCGAGGTCAGAGTTTATGACCTTGAAGACCGCTATATAATGACCGTCCCCACGGATAATACGGCGGTATTGAGCCACGAAGCCACTAAGGAAGAAGTTCAGGCCGCTATGCGGATAACTCGCAATATGGCCAAAATAACCAAGGCAGCAATGCAAAGCAGCGTTTTGCCGGGCATAAACAGCCGCACCGCGCTGGAGCTGGTTTTGAGCGAGGCCGGGCGGAATAAGCAGGCCAGAGCCGAAAATCCCCTGCCGGAGCCGAAAATTATCGCCCTGCAAAGGCCGAATGAAGAGCCGCTGCTTAAAGCAATCGGTGATGATTATACGCCGGATTTAAGCCGGATGGCCAGAAACGCCAAGTTAAGAAATGGAGGAAACGAGAATGGAGAAAACATATAATCAGGAGCTGCAAAAACAGCTGGAAAGCTACATTGACGCCAGCCATATCAGCCAGGCCAAATTAGCGCCTAAAATCAATATCAGCCAGACCGCCTTATCCTGCTGGCGGCGCAGTCAGTATGACGGCGACATTGGCGCGCTGGAGCATAAAATCGAGGAATTTTTGAGGGTGGAAAACGCCGCTCAGGAGCAGGCCGCCAAGGCCGCCCCTTATCTGCCGGTACTTGAATATATACCTACCTCCATATCTGAGGACGTTTACAATGCTATAAGCTACTGCCAAATGGAGCGCGGTATGGTTATTTTGCACGGCGATGCCGGGATTGGCAAAACCAAGGGGGCGGAAAAGTTTGTGAGGGAGAACCCCACGGCGGCGGTATATATTCAGGCCACGCCGGCCAGCGGCACGCTTGGCAACATTTTGAAACTGCTGGCAAGGGCGTTAAGAGTGCCGGAGAGCCGCAGCAAGCTTGAACTGCTGCTGGCTATTCGTGAGAAGCTGGAGGGTACGAACCGGGTTATCATCATTGATGAGGCGCAGCATTTGAAATTAAACGCTTTGGAGGAAATCCGGACGCTGTCCGATCCCAACAGCCTGACCGGCCAGAAAGGCACCGGCATTTGCCTTATCGGCAACACCGAGGTTTACAGCCGAATGGTGGGCAAGCAGGAGGCGCAATTTGCCCAGCTGTTCAGCCGCATTCGGATGAACAGGCGGTACAGCACGCAAAAGGTAAGCAAAAATGACGTGCAGGCGCTTTTCCCCAAGCTGGCCGAAGATAACGCCAAAGAAGAACTGAAATTTTTGCACAGCGTCTGCCACTCCAAGTGGGGCGTCAGGGGAGCGGTAAATTTGTATAATAACGCCGTAAACAATGCGGATATAAGCTACAAAGGCCTTTACGGTATGGCAAGAAGTATGGGTATTGGCATAATATAAAGGAGGGTTACAAATGGAAGTGAAAAATTTTTTAAGCAAAATGGCTCCCTGTTTTGAGATTGGTTTGGCCGCCGGCCTGCTGGCCAGCGCAGAGCGAATTGTGCTGCCGCTGTTTATCGGCGCTACTCTGCTGGGCGTTTGGTTGGGCGCCAACCTGTTCGGCAGAAACAAAAATTAAACCGGGGTTTAGCCCCGGCCTTAATGCAGCCCTCCGGCGTTTGGCGGAGGCCAGTCGCAAGCCTGGTATAATGCAGAGCGAGGCCAAAACATAAGGAGGCGATATAATTGGTTGATGTAAGCTTTAAGAAAATCACAAAAAGCGGCGGCATTACCCTGCCCCGGCAAATTCGGCAGGAGTTGGGAATGCTGCCCGGCGTGGCGCTGGAAATTACGCCGGAGGCGGACGGCAGCCTGCGGCTTTGCAAGCACACGCCAAGCTGCCATTTGTGCGGCAGCGCCGAGGACGTTACAACCCACAAGGGGCTGACGCTCTGCCGGGAATGCGCCGCGGCATTTAGCAGGGAGGTGGATTAATGAGCAATACAGCTTTGCATTTGCGAGAGATGGTTGACGAGTACGCCGAACTGACCAGACAACAAACGGCTATTAAAGACTGTTTGGAAGCCTTAAAAGCGAGGTTTGAAAAGCAGGCCATGGCCGACCTCAAGGATACCAAACGCAAAAGCGCAGTCTATTGGGGCAGCAGACAGAACCGGGTGGTGGTGCAAATGGCGAACAGCGTTAAACCAATATCCGTTACTATGCTTAATGAGGTTTTGGGTAATGTGGCCGGGGATTTTGTTAAGCAAGAGGTTAAAATCACGCTGACAGAGCCTTGCAAGCGGCTGTTGGCTATGGTATTCCAGGGCAATTACACCGAGGGACGTCTGGAAGAACTTATTCAGGGCATAAGCAGCGACGCCAAAATTCAGGCCACGCTGAAGAAAAAGCTTAAAGGCCGCTGGGAAAAGGATACGGCGGCGCTGATGCAGGTGGCCGGGCTGGAAGAGCGGCAGGCCGAAGACTGTGCCTATTTGGCTGCTGAGGTTATCGGCTGGGAATGGCTTTGTCAGGTGCTTAAAGCCGGCGGCTGGAGCGGCTCTGTGCAGGAGGCCATCGAGATTATCCGCTCCGCCGTTATTGTGGATGAAAGCCTCAAGGTAGGCATAGAAATGGAGAATTAGGCAGGAGGTGGAAAATGGCTGCCATAAACGCCAGACAGATTAGGACAATTTACGCTTTGGGCAATGCCCTTGGCATATTGGAGAGAGGTAATGCCGATGATGAGCTGCACGCTTTTGTGGCGGCCAAAACCGGCAAAAGCTCCATTAAAGAGCTGACCGCTGCCGAGGGCGAGGCCGTTATAGTTGCTCTGCAAAAGCGGCAAACAGAAAAGCCAAAACGCTCCGGCAAAACCAAAGGACACCCGGAAGTGGCCGGCGGCATTACCGCCGACCAGCAGCGCAAAGTTTGGGCGCTGATGTATAAGCTGAGAGATTTGGACGCTGAGCCGAACAACAGGCCGCTGGGCGAGCGTCTGTGCAGCATCATCAAAAAGGAACTGGACGTGGAGGCCAGGCCGCAAAATCCTTTTGCCTGGGTGGATTTTAAGGCCGGAACCAAACTGCTGGAAACGCTAAAGGGCTATGTTAAGAGCGCGGAAAAGACGGCGCAAAAGGCAGGGGCTGGGCTATGAGGGATTTTATTATCCAGCCGGACGATCTCAACGAGGAACAGCAGCAGCTGGCCGAGCTTATTGGTTTAGATAATTTTGCCAAACTGGTGCAGGTGTTCGGCGGCACAAATATTTATATTCCCAAGCCGGAGGCGTTTGGGCGCAGCGTCCGCAATGAGAAAATCCGCCAGGAATATAATGGGCGAAATATTAAAAGTCTGGCGGTTAAATATGGTCTAACCGAAATATGGATACGCAATATTCTGGGCGAAACCGTCAATAGTAATACTGCCAGAGTATTGCCAGGCCAAATGAGCATATTTGATTTTCTGAACAGCAGCTAAAAAGTAAAGTGTTTTCCTAAAGTAGTTTATTATTTTAGTTCGCAAATTTTATGTATAATGATAGCAAAAGTTATCATTGTACCTCATAAAAATCGTTAAAAAGTTTTCGTTTTCCGTATAAGGGTATGGTGATAAGAAATTTTTATCACTGTACCCTACTTTTTTATTTATGGAGGTTTTAGAGATGTTATTTGATAACGCAACCTGGTGGCTGGCTGTTTTATTGCTGGGCGTGCTTATGGCTCTGGCAGAGTATTTGCTCAAACGCTCTCTGTTCGGACGCATTGACGAGATGGCTGCCAAAATCCAAAACATAGATAGCAATATGGTAAAAAAGGCCGACTATGATAAGGCTCACGATAAAGCTTTAAAGGATATTGAACAGATAAAAAAGGACTATACGCCGCGAAATGTGCATAACAAAGCCTTTGATGAGGTTAGAGCCGACATCAAGAAGATTACCGAAAATTATCTGACCAAGGAAGATTTTTTTCGCGAACAGGCCAAAACTGAACGTAAACTGGACAGCACTGAAAACAAAATAGATAGAGTGCTGGAAATTTTGATGAATAACAGGGGGTAAACATAATGAATAAAATTGATTTGCAAAAATTGGATAATGCTGCTTTTGTTGAGAATAATGGCAAAATCGTCCGTCTGTTAAATATATTAAATCACGATTATCATAAGCTTGTAGAAATGCAGCGTGTATTAAAAACACAGGGCGTTGATGAGGCTGGACTTGTTGAGTCGATAAACTTTTTAGCCAGAGCTGGATATATTGAACTGCGAGATATTGACAGTCGGGTTAATGCTAATTTGGCAGATTGGCAACATTACGAATTAGAAGCCATATTAAGTGATAAAGGAATTAGACTTGTCAAAGGCGGTATTAAAGATAATTTGGTTGAGGTATAGGCTATGAGCAAGAAGAAGCGCAGACCGTATAAAGAATATAATCGTAAGCACGGAAAAATTGACGGACTGCCACCGGAGCTTAAAGCAACCGTTGAGCAAATGCTCTTAACAAATCAATACTATTGGCAAATACAAGAGTTTTTGGCTGAAAATGGTGTTAGTGTATCTCAATCTGCAATATGTAGATATGCCCAGCATTTTGATGCGGATATGCAAAGATTGATGATTGCCAACGAGAATTTTAAGGCAATGATGCAGGAGCTGGAACGCTGCCCGGATTTGGACACCACCGAGGCCATTGTGCGTTTAACCAGTCAAAATCTGTTTAAGGCGCTGGCTAATACCAGCGAGGAAGAGTGGCAGGAGATTGAACCACAGGAGCTGATGAAACAGGCCACCGGTTTAGTCAGGGCGGCGGCATATAAAAAGCGCGTGGAAGTGCAAAATCAGACGGACACCGAGGCCGGGCTGGAGGCTGTGCGTCAGCTGGTATTTGACGCTATGGCCAAGGAACGTCCGGATTTGTACGAAGAAGTTAGTAAATTCCTCAAGGCCAAAAAGGCCGAGGGGCTGGAATAGGAGGAATGATTATGTGGCACGTTTTGCAGGTTACCGTTGGCAAAGAGCAGGCGGTGGCCGAGGCGCTGGCGACATTGCCGGAATTTAATATTAAAGCCTGCGCGCCAGTTGAAAACCGCTTAATCCGCAAGGGCGGCGGCTGGGAAACAAAGCTTTATACGCTGTTTCCGGGCTATGTGTTTGCGCAGCTGAAATATACCGCTGAAAGCTATTACTCAATTAAAAAGCTGCCCGGAGTGTTGCGTTTTCTGGGGGCTGACGGACTGCACCCGGATAGTCTGACCTACATTGAGGCCGAGTGGCTCAGGGCGCTGGCTAACGAGGGGAAACCGCTGGAGCCCACCAGAGCCGCCTTAAATGCAGACGGCGAGATTATTTTGCAGGGCGGCATTTTGAAAAGCTTTACCAGCCGGATTATCAAGCTGGACAAGCACAGCCGCAAAGCCAGCGTGGAGCTGAGCGTTTGCGGTGAAAAAAAGATTATTACCCTCTCCTTTGTTTTGGAGGGCGAACAAAGCGAAAAAAACGAACAATAAAACAACCTGTGAGCAGCCGGGCGGTTGATGCGTCCCACCGGCAGGCAAACAGGGGACATAAAAAGGCCGCCGGCAGCGCCGAAAAATATCAGGATAGCGGGTTTATCCTGAATGGCGCAGCCCGGCCTAAAATATACCGTTTAATTTGCCCACAAACCCTTTCAAAAACGTTCAAAGAGCAAAACACTAATAACTATACCTACAAGCAAAAAAGCGCCCACACAGGGGCTTATTTTTTATGCGTAAATAACGGAGGCGGAATTGAGAAAATACAAAAAAGACGCTGCCGAAACTCTGTTTGGCATTCTCCAGGAAACCGAGGCGCTGGCAGAGGAGCAGCCCAGCAATGATATAAACGTCCTGAACGAGCTTTTGGCGCAGTTTTTAAGCCGGGATAAAATTGCCAACAATTTGGATAAACAGGCTATTAAGCAGGCCTGGCTAAACGGCGCGGCGCTCACCGGCGCAAACGGCGTCCGCCGCAAGCTGGCGGCCATTGATTTGGAATTTTTTGGCCGGGCGTATTTCCCCCACTATTTCAGCCGCCCCAGCCCGGACTTCCACCGGGAACTGGATACTATCTGGCAGGAGGGCGTGCTGAAAAACAGCAACCCCTATGCAGCGGCGCAGGCCAAACAAATAAACCGCCTGCCCGGCGTGCGCCGGGTGGTGGCGGCTCCGCGCGGCCACGCCAAAAGTACCAACCTGACCTTTAAGGGGACTATGCACGCCGCTTTATATGGATATAAGCACTACCCTATTATTTTGTCAGACAGCTCCGATCAGGCCGAGGGATTTTTGGATAATCTGCGCGTGGAGTTTGAGGAAAACGAAGCTATCATTGAGGATTTTGGCAGGCTTGCCGGTAAAGTCTGGCGTTCTAACGTGCTGCTGACGAAAACCAACATCAAGATTGAGGCTATCGGCAGCGGCAAAAAAATCCGTGGCCGCAAGCACCGCAACTGGCGCCCGGATTTGCTAATTCTGGATGACGTGGAGAATGACGAAAACGTCCGTACTCCGGAGCAAAGAGCCAAGCTGAAAAGTTGGTTTAATAAGGCCGTTTCTAAATCCGGGGACGACTACACGGATATTATCTACATCGGCACAATGCTCCACTATGACAGCCTGCTGGCTAATACGCTGAGAAATCCGGCGTATAGAGCTATTTTATATAAGGCGGTTATCAGCTTTTCAACGGCGGACAAACTCTGGAAGACCTGGGAAGAGATTTTCTGCGATTTGGATAATCCCAACCGGGAGCGCGACGCCAGGGCTTATTTTGCCGCCAACGAGGCGGAAATGCTGGCCGGAACCAAAGTGCTATGGCCGGAAAAATTAAGCTATTATGATTTAATGGTGATGCGCATAGCTGAGGGCGACGCCGCATTTAATTCCGAAATGCAGAACGAGCCTATAAATCCGGAAGATTGTCTGTTTATGACCGAGTGGTTCGACTACTACAACGAGGCGGCAATCAACTTCAGGGACAGGGTTTTTCAGTTTTTCGGCTTTGTCGACCCCTCGCTTGGCAAAAACAAAAAGAGCGATTATTCAGCCATTATCACCTTGGCCAAGCATAAGGTCAGCGGTTATATGTATGTGATAGACGCAGATATTGAACGCCGCCACCCGGATAGAATTATTGCAGACGTCCTGGAAAAAGAAAGGTGGCTGAGAGCCAGTTTTGGCCGGGGCTATAAGAAATTCGGCGCAGAAACAAACCAGTTCCAGTGGTTCCTCAAGGAAGAGTTGGCCAAAGCCTCGGCCAGAGCCGGCCTGTATTTGCCGATTATTGAGGTGCAGCAAAGCGCAGATAAAACGCTGCGCATCCAGACTTTGCAGCCGGATATTAAAAATAAATATATCAAGTTTAATCCAAAGCATAAGCTGCTGTTAAAACAGCTGGAGCATTTTCCAATGGCCGACCACGACGACGGCCCGGACGCTTTGGAGGGAGCCAGAACGGTGGCCAAGAAGACAAAGGGCTTTAGGATTATGGACAAAGCGGATTTTGGAGCGTGAACTATGCAGCATTTGGGAGATATTCGCCGGATAAACGGCTTAGAAATTTTGCCGGTAGACGTTGTAATTGGCGGCAGTCCCTGTCAGGATTTATCTGCCGCCGGCAAAAGAGCCGGCCTGTCTGGGGAACGTTCCGGCCTGTTTATGGAACAGATAAGGATTATTAAGGAGATGAGAGCGGCAAGTGGCAATCAAAAACCAAGATTTATGCTTTGGGAAAACGTCCCCGGAGTATTCAGCAGCAATAAAGGGGCGGACTTCCGTATCGTGCTTGAAGAAACCGTCAAAATCTGCCAGCCGGACGCCGCTGTTCCTGAACCTCCAAAAGGAAAATGGCAAAAAAGCGGCTGTATATTGGGAAATGGGTGGAGTATTGCCTGGCGTGTATTTGACGCTCAGTTTTGGGGAGTCCCCCAGCGCCGCCGTAGAGTCGCGCTTGTCGCAGATTTTGGAGGACACGCCGCACCCGAAATATTATTTGAGCGCCAAAGCCTGCCGGGGGATATTGAGCCGGGCAGAACGCCGGGGCAAGAAACTGCCGCCGGATTTGGAGGCGGCGCTTATGCGGCAGGCTTTTTGCCCAACGCCGGAGCAGGAGCAAACGGCGTAGCATATGGGCAGGAACTGGCTCCGACCTTATCCTCGCAGCAAAAAGCGTCGGTGTGTTACAGTATAGGCGGCTACAACAGTAAAGCCTGGTTATCGGATAATCCACAAAGCGGCTTAAATCAGACCGAAGTGTGCCGGACGCTGGATACTGTGAGCTGCGGCTCTCCTGCCTGCAATCAAGGCGGAGTGGCTATTGTTACCGCCGTGGATTGTCGGCATTTCACTGAGCGAGAAAATATCAACGGTACTTTGCAATCTGTTTACAGCGGCGGCGTAAGCCTGAATACTAATAATGTTGTAAGACAATCTGCAACAGTGCGCCGTTTTACGCCGCTGGAATGTGAGCGCCTGCAAGGCTATCCGGACGGTTGGACGGATATAGGCGCATGGCAGGACAGCAAGGGCAAGCTGCATAAAGAAAGCAGCGATACCGCCAGATATAAGGCTTTGGGCAATAGTATAGCTCTGCCGCCCTGGCGCTGGATTTTGGGACGTATGGCCTTATGGCTAAAGCAGCCTGCCACTATGGGCAGTTTGTTTGACGGCATCGGCGGCTTTCCGCTGCTTTGGGAAGAAATAAACGGAGCCGGTAGCTGCCTTTGGGCAAGCGAGATTGACGAATTTTGCATAGCCGTTACCAGAAAACGGTTTGGGGAGGTTTGATTTATGCTAATTGGTCTGCACGACGCCGAAATGGAGCATATAAAGGGCAAAACCTTTCCGAATTACGCGCTTATGAAAATATCCGCCTATCATAAAGCAATGGGCGATAAAGTGGAATGGTGGCGGCCTCTTAAACAATACGACCGGGTATACTCCGGTAAAGTTTTTGACTTCACACCGGAAAATCCCTATTTGCCAAAAGATACAATCCGAGGCGGCACCGGCTATCCGGAGGTGCCGATTATGCAGCGGCTGGAGCCGGCCATTGATAATATTTTCCCAGATTATAGCATTTATCCCAGCTGTAAGTATGCAATCGGCTACATTACCAGGGGGTGTCCTAATCATTGCCGCTGGTGCCTGGTGCCGGCTAAAGAGGGCAATATCAAGCCATATCGGGAGTGGAGTGAGTTGGTTCGGGTGGACAGCCATAAACTGGTGCTTATGGATAACAATATCCTGGCAAGCGATTTTGGTATTGCTCAGCTGGAAAGCCTTATCGGCAGCCGTTATGCAATCGACCTCAATCAGGGTATGGATGCACGGCTGGTTGATGAGCCAGTTGCTAAAATTCTGGCTCGGCTAAAATGGATTAAGTATATAAGGTTTAGCTGCGACCAGCAGGCGCAGATTGAGCCGATATATAAAACCGTGGAACTGCTGGGCAAATATGGCATTAAACCCTATCGGGTGTTTATCTACCTGCTGGTAACAGAGGATATTGAGGACGCCGCACAGCGCGTGGAAGCTTTGAAAAAGCTGGGCAATATTACAATCTATGCCCAGGCCGAGCGCAACTGGCGTCAAGGTATTGTGCCAAACAAAATGCAGCTGGAATTTGCCCAGCGTTATGTTTACAGCGGCATTTACCGCAAACAGACCTGGGCAGAATATTTAGAAAGGTGGCAGAAACAATGAAAAAGGAATTAAACTGTCCAATTTGCGGCGGCTCCGGGTATGTATTGCTGGCTGACGGCAGCGCTGGAGCGTGCAGATGCTATAAGGAGCGGAGCCTGCTGGCGGCTAAAAACGCGGCAGGTCTGCCAACAGCTTTGCAGCAAATGACTTTCGGCAACTTTAATCTGGCCAATTATCCGGGCAACGCCAAGCCTGCTGCCGGCAGCGGCAAAAGCTATTTGGAGCTGGCAAGGGAGGCGTTTGCGAAAACTAAAGCCTGCTGCAAACAATTTTGTGCCGGTAAGCGACCACAGCGCGGCGTATTACTGCAGGGCAACGTAGGCAGCGGCAAAACGCATTTGGCGGCGGCAGCGGTCAATTATCTGCTGGAGCGAGAGCGAAGAAATCTTTTATTTACAGGCGCAACAGATTTTTTTGAGGAATTGAAAAGCAGCTTTGACGCCGATGAGGAAAGCAAAAGCAAAGCCTGGCGTTTGCAGCAGAAAGTCAAAAAAGTTCCCTTTCTGGTTATTGATGATTTGGGCAGTCATAACTTTAGCGACTGGGCGCGCAGCGTGTTGTTTACTATCTTAAATTACCGTCTGAACGAAATGCAAACCACCATTATTACCACCAATTTGAACAGCGAACAACTGCGAGAGAATTTAGGCAACCGCTTAATGTCCCGGCTTGTTGCTCAATGTCAGCCCTGCCTGCTGCTGGCAAATAACGATTTGCGGCTGCAAAGGAGTGATTATCGGTGATATTGCATATGGAGCGAGCGTCGATTGCGGAGCTTAACGACGCGGATATAAAAAAGCTCATAGATAAGCAGGCCGCCGCCGATTTGAAATATGACCGGCTGCAGGAATATTACGAGGGCAAACACGATATTTTGCAGACGGTCAAAAAGGACAGCACCGCGCCCAATAACAAGCTGGTGCATAATATCCCCAAATATATCACCAACAGCTTTGTGGGCTGTTTTATGGGCAAGCCGGTGGCGTATTCCAGCCCAAACGAGGAATTTATGAACTGCCTGCAAGATATTTTCGACTATAACGATGAGCAGGCGCACAATGCGGAGCTGGCTAAAAGCTGCTCTATCGGCGGCGGCTGCTTTGAGATGCTTTATCTGGACGAAGACGCCAATATACGTTTTGCCAGAGTGCCGGCTTATCAGGGAATAATGATTTGCGCCACCGGCGAGGAGGTGCCGCTGCTGTTTATCCGGCTAATTCACGGCCTGGACAAAAACGATGATAAAATCGACCGCATGGAAATCTGGGACGAATGGCGCTGCCGCTGTTACATAAGCAAAAACGGCAGCAACTATCAGCTTTACGATGAGCAGCCCCACTATTGGCAGGACGTGCCTTTTGTGTATTTTGGCAACAATGAGGAGGGCGTCGGGGATTTTGAAGATGTAATACCGCTGGTGGACGCCTATAATCTGGTGCAGAGCAATACGGCCAACGTATTCCAGTACAACGATAACGCTATTTTAAAAATATCCCGGCTGGGGGACGTAACCTCACGGGATGTTCGGGATATGAAAGAGCTGGGGGCAATCATTCTGGAGGACGGCGGAGATATTGAGTGGCTCATTAAGGAAGTGAACGACGGCGCTCTGGAGAACTACAAAAACCGTCTGTGGCGGGATATGCACATATTCGGCGGCGTGCCGGATTTGTCGGACGAAAACTTTGGCAACAATTCCTCCGGCGTAGCGCTGGCCTATAAATTCAGCGCCATGGAGCAGATTTGCGCGGTTAAGGAGCGCAAATTTAAGCGCGGCCTGCAGCGGCGGATTGAGCTTATTTGCAATATGCTCCGGATTGTTAAGGGCGCGGCCTGGGACTGGCGCGAGGTGGATATTAAATTCCGCCGCAACAAACCCCAGAATATGCTGGAAACCGCCCAGATTGTGCAGATGTTGGCGGACGTATTGAGCAAAGAGAGCCGCCTCGGCCTGCTGCCTAACGTAGATAATCCACAGGACGAACTGGAGCGGCTGCAAGCCGAGCAGGAAGCGGAAGTGAGCGCTTTTGGCGGAGATACGTCCGCCGGGTATAATATGCTGGCCAGCGCTTTGGCGGCGGCAGAAAAAGAAACCGGGGAGGATAAGCCATGAGCCTGAAAGAGCGCAACCATTGGATTGAACAGGCCAAGGCGCGGCTGCTGGCCAACGAACGCCGGGCGGATGACGTAACCAAAGAGCTGATGATGCTCTATGACGAGGCGGCTAATATGCTGGAGCAGGATATTTACAATTTGTTTGCGAGATACGCCAAAGACAACGCTTTGACCACTACCGAGGCGGCCAAGCTGTTATCCGGGGCGGAATACAGCCGCTGGCGCAAGTCTATGGAGGCATATCTGGCAGAGATTAAAGCCACCGGCGATACTCCGGAGGGCAGCAAATTATTGCTGGAGTTAAACACGCTGGCCATGAAAAGCCGGATTAGCCGCAAGGAGCAGCTGCTGGCCAACGTGTATCAAAATATGATAAATCTGGCCGGAGATACAACAGCCCGGCTTAATGATTTGCTGGGCGATATGCTTAAGGTTAATTATTATGAGGGCTGCTGGCGTATCCAGTGCGGTATAAAAATGGCCTTTGCCGTGCCGAAAATCAGCGAAAAGCTGGTTAAAAGCATTTTGGCCTACCCCTGGGCGGAAAAGCATTTTTCGCAGGCTGTTTGGGGTAACTGCGAGCATTTGGCGGCTTTAGCCCGGAGGGAAATTGCCCTGGGCTTTATCCAAGGGAGCAGCGTGGATAAAATGGCGCAGGCCATAGACGGCGTGATGCACAGGGGGCGCTATGCGGCGGAGCGGCTGGTGCGGACGGAATGTAAATATTTTGCCAATCAGGGAGAGCTGGCCGCTTATAAAGAAAACGGCATAAAGCAATACCGCTTTTTGGGCGGCAGCGAGCGCAGCGGCGCCTATTGTGGTTGTCTGGAGTTAAACGGCCAGATATTTGACGTGGAGGAAGCCGAGCCGGGCGTTAACTTTCCGCCGATACACCCAAATTGCCTTTGTACGGTGGTGGCGCATTTTAAGCGCAGTATGTTCGGAGATTTGCCGGACGGAGCCACGCCAATTACCCAAAACCCCAATTTTAAGCAGTGGGCGAAAAAATACGCCATACTTGATTAAGGTTTCCATTTGTCTAAAGCCAAATGGATTAATTCACACTAAGCTCTGCCTGCTCCAGCTTTGCCCAGCTATGCTGGACTTCGCTGGATTGTCAGTCGCTAAGTGTTCATTAAAACGTCAATTAAACGCTTGCTAAAGGACAGTTGGCAAGCGTTTGATTATATAAAAATAAAATGATTATGGAGGTAAGAAATTATGGATGAAACCAAAACCACACCCGGCGTAGCCGAAGAACCGGCTGCTACCAGCGACGGCGCACAGGATAAAGGCGCCGAGGGAGCCGCCGCCAAAGAACAGGACGGGCTGCTGCAGAAGTTTATGGACTTTTTGAGCCGGGGCGAGAAAAAAGCCGCTCCGAACAAGGACATGCCTGCCCAAGCCGAGGGCGACGGCAAAACCTACACGCAGGCTGAATTTGACGCGGCGGTGGCCGAGGCCGTAGCCAAGGCCAGCGTGGGCGGCGCAAAACAGCCGGAAAAGACCGCCGAGCCGGATATGCAAAAGGAGCTGGCCGAGCTTAAAGCCCAACTTTTAAGCAAAGAGCTGCAGGAAATGGCGGCGGCGGAATTGCAAAAACAGAACCTTCCGGCAGATTTGGCGGCGCTGCTGGATTACAGCAGCAAGGAAAAAATGCAGGCCAGTCTGAAAACCGTTGCGGATAGCTTTAACAGCAGCATTGAGGCTGCGGTTAAAGACAGGCTCAAGGGCAAAACGCCGTCCGGCCTTAATGCCGGCAGCAGCAAGGAAACAATCGAGGCACAAATTAAAAAGTCAATGAAAGAGGGGTTGAGATAAAATGCCAAATGTTATTGAGTTTGCAGCTCTTTTCCAGAAAAGCCTGGATGAGCTGGCAGTGCAGGAGGCTACCAGCGGCTGGATGGAGCCGAACCAGAGCCTTATTCAGTATACCGGCGGTGCGGATGTAAAAATTCCTATTCTGGAAATGGACGGTCTGGCAGATTATGACCGCAACCTGGGCTATGTAACCGGCGCGGTCAACCTGCATTATGAAACCAAAACAATGACACAGGACAGAGGCAAGCGGTTTTTGCTGGACGCTATGGACGTTAGCGAAAGTAATTTTCTGGTTAATGCTCCGGCTGTTATGGGACAGTTTCAGCGTGAAAAAGTTATACCGGAGATTGATGCCTATCGTTACAGTTCCATTGCCAAACAGGCTATGGAGGCCAAGCGCGCTGTTTACGGCTATACGCCGGCGGAGGCCACTATTCTTAAAAAACTTTATGAAGATATTGTGGACGTACAATGCAGCGTAGGCTCTGAGGTTCCGCTGGTTATTACAATGAGTATGCGAGTGGCGGCAATTCTGGATATGAACGAAAAACTGGCCAGGAATATGAGCGTTACGGATTTTCGGCAGGGAGATATTACCTTAAAAGTTAAAAGTCTGGAGGGGAAAATCCCAATTATCCGGGTAACGCCGGACAGGCTGAAAACAAAATATAAATTCTGGACAGGCCGGGGTGAAGATAAAGACAAGTTTGGTTTTGAGCCAACCGAAGACGCTCTGGACGTTAACTGGATTATCTGCCCCAGAAGTACGCCTATTGCCGTGTCAAGAACGGATACAATGCGAATTTTTGACCCACAGACTTATCAGAACGCTAACGCCTGGGCTATGGATTACCGCAAATATCACGATTTGTGGATACTTAAAAACAAAATGCCGGGGGTTATCGTCAACATTAAGCAGGCGGAACCGGCGGCTCCGACAACGCCCTCCGGCGGTGAGAAATAAGCTATGGCAAGCAAAAAGACAGCGTTAGACAAGCAGATTTTGAAAATTGCCGCTGATGTGCAGCAGACGTTAAAGCTGGCCGAAGATAAGGCGCCGCTCATCGAGCGCTATACGCGCCGGGCGGTCAACCGTATTCTGGTGTATTGCAGCCGCCCGGATTTACCGGAGCTTTTAGAGGATGTGGCGGCGCAGATAGTTGAGGATATGCTGCACTATGATAATCAGGCCGGGGATAATACCGCCGATGGCGTTATCTCCAGCATATCCAGGGGTGATACCACTATCAGCTATAAGGACAGGCGCAGCAGCTATACGGAAACGGTGGAGTTTGCGCGCAATTACAAAAGCCTGCTTATCCCTTTTAAGCGCATGAAAATACCAAGAGACGCGGAGGCGAACCCAAATGACTGAGGCGGATATTCTGGCCGGCACCTATGACGATTTATGCAGCGTTTACCGGCCTTGCAAAAGCCTTAAAAATGACGGTGAAACCGAGCAGGAGCGGCGGCTTGTTTATGCAGATTTGCCCTGCTCTTTAAGCCGTCCCAGCGGCGGCAGGCGGCAGAGGGAGCAGCCGGTGGCCAAGGCCGGAGTAGATTATACCCTGTTTGTGCGCCCGGAAGTGGAAATACTGCCCGGCGATTTGCTGGAAGTACGCCAGCAGGGACGCACAATTAAAGGGGTGGCCAGCAGGGCTTTTTTCTATCCCTCGCACAATGAAATTCCGGTAACGCTCTTTAAGGAGCGCGTCTGATGAGCGGTACTGAATACCGCTTTGACGGCCTGGACGCCTGGGAGCGGCGGCTGGCGCAGCTGATTGAGCGCCAGTATCCGGCGGAATTTAGGGAGCTGGTTATCCAGATAGCCAGAGAGCTGCAAACCAAAGTTAAGGAGAAAACGCCGGTGAAAACCGGACGGCTGCAGGACAGCTGGATTGTTGGGGATATTGTTAAGCGCGGCGATTGCTATTACATTGAGGTTTACACCAATGTAGAATACGCCGCTATGGTGGAATACGGCCACCGCAGGCAGGGAGGCCGGGGCTTTGTGCCGGGCAGGCATATGATGGAGCTGTCTTTGATTGAGGTGCAGTCCCGGCTTACGCCTTTTTTGCGGCAATGGCTGCACGACTTTATAAATTCACACGAGGCATAGCAAAATGGAGAATGTTTTTGAAGAAATAAGGACGGCGCTGGTCAGAGCGTTTAAGGGGCTGTTTTCGGCTTATGACGTTTTCTGCGAGGAAATCCAGCGGACGGACAGCGCGGATGAAACGGCGGCGGCGGAAGACTGGATATATATAGATATGCAGCCGGTGGTCAACCGGACGGTGAACCGCTGGCACACCGACCGGCAGGTATTTGTAGATGTTGCAATACACACCGCCAGCGAGCAAAACAAAACTTATTATGCCATAATTCCGGCGGTGGACGGCCTGATACGCCCTTGTTTTTGCTTTGCCGACCGGGCTATAACGGTGGCGGACGTGGGCTTTAGAATAGAGGACAAAGTTCTGCACGCTGCCTTTACGCTCTCTTTCAGGGACAGCAGCCCGGAGCCGGAACCCCTGCCCTTTATGCAGGAATTAGATACAAATATAAAATAAGTTTTTAAGGAAGTGATAAATCTATGGGATTGCCGGAAATACTTGTTAGTTTTAAGACCAAGGCGCTGGAGGCCATTGACGGTACGGCGCGCGGTATTGTAGCGCTTATTTTGCACGACGATACCGAGGGCGGCGCGGAAATAACGGAATATAAATCTGTAACTGACGTTGACCCCACGCAGTGGAGCGAGCGCAATTATGACTATATTAAGCTGGTTTACGAGGGAGTGCCGACCAAGGTTATTATTTACCGCATGGGAACGGAAAATAAAAACTATAATGCGGCGCTTAAAGTGCTGCAAAATTACAAATGGAATTACTTAACCATTCCCGGTATTAATGAGGAGGGCGTATCCACGGTTTCCGCCTTTATTAAGGAAAGCCGCGAGCAGCGGCATAAAACCTTTAAGGCGGTGCTGCCCAACTGCAAGGCTGACCACGAGGGTATTATTAATTTTACCACGGATAATATCAGGAGCAGTTTGTCAAAAACGGCGTTCAGCACGGCGGAATACTGCGCCAGAATTTGCGGCTTGCTGGCCGGGCTGCCTTTTACGCGCACCTGCACCTATTATGTGCTTAACGATATTATCTCGGCGGATACGCCCCAGGACCCGGACGAGCGCATTGACAAAGGCGAACTTATTCTGATATATGACGGCGAAAACTTTAAGATTGGCCGCGGCGTCAACAGTCTGGTTAGTTTCACCACCGAAAAAGGCCGGGACTTCAGCATTATTAAAATTGTGGAGGGTATGGACAAATACCAGGACGACATCAGAGAAACTTTTGAGGACGCTTATGTGGGCAAAATCCGCAATGATTATGACGCCAAGCAGATGTTTGTCAAAGCAATAATGGCTTATCAGCAGGGGCTGACGCCGGACGTGTTGGATCAGAGCTTTG
This sequence comes from uncultured Bacillota bacterium, assembly GCA_948907985.1. Classification (GTDB taxonomy): domain Bacteria; phylum Bacillota; class Dehalobacteriia; order UBA4068; family UBA4997; genus Avidehalobacter. The sequence continues at coordinate 8,855 of CAQWMM010000011.1, read as the reverse complement.
ACAATACCGCTGAAATTGACGTGGCAGCGCAGCGGCAGTTTGTCGAGGCGCAGGGTATTGATACCAGCAGCCTGGACGATACGGCTATGGCCAGATATAACACCGGGAGCCACGTTTTTGTCAGCTCTCACGTTAAATTTGTTAACGCTATGGAAGATTTGAAGCTGGTATGCCATATGTAGGCAGATGCTAAATGTTCATTAAGGGAGGATGATTAAATGGATAAAGTAAGGGGTAATCAGACGTTGACCGGCGCCTGGGGAGAGCTTTGGATAAACGGCGAGAAAGTTTTTGAGCTGAAAAAGATTGAAGCCAAAATTACCGCCAACCGGGGCGACGTGCAGCTGGGCATTGATGTGGACAGCAAGGTTACCGGATTAAAGGGAGAACTCACAATCGGCATTTATAAGGTTTGTACGCGCGGTTACGATGCCCTGCGCAACTATGCTGCCGGCAATGACGAGCGCATGATGATTATTGCCAAGCTGGCCGATCCGGACGCGGTGGGCAAACAGGAGGAACGTTATAGTATAGATAATTGCTGGTTCAACGATTTGCCGCTGATTGGCTGGGAGAAAGGCCAAAACATTGAACAGGAATTTACCGGCGGCTTTACACCAAGCGATATGATTAATCTGGACAGGATTAATGCTTAAACTTAAAAAGGAGGTTAAATAAAATGAATAAGGAAAAAAGCAGTCTGCTGGCTGAATTTGCCAAAAAATCTTTGCAGCGTTTGGAAAGTAAAAAAAGACCGCGTTATCGGACGCTGCACATTCCGAGCCTGGATATGGATATTAAAATCCGCAGTATTGCCATGGCCGAGTACTTGGAGTGCCATGACATTTTTAAAAACAGCAACGACGAAGACAGAGGGGATAAAAATTGTGTCTATATGGCAGTGGTTGAACCTAATCTTAAAGACACGGCTAAGGAGATTATGGCGCAGGAGGCAGGCTTGCCGGCAGAACAAAAACATATTCTGGAGCCGCTGGATATTGTAAATATTTTTGAACCTTGCGAAATTACCGAGATTGCTATGCACGTTATGTATCTATCCGGCATTATCGGTAAACAAAAGATAACAACAGTGGAAGAAAGCAAACAAAAGGCAGCAGAAAAAGCGGTTGACGCCTTAAAAAACTAATAAAGCGGGACGGCGACGCCCAGCTTGTGCATTACTATTTGCAAAAGGGCTTTAGGCCGGAAGAAATTCTAAATCTTGACTATTGCTCCAAAATGTTTTATTTTGCGTCAATGGGGGTGGAATTAGAGAGCAAAGGGGGAAAGATTAAGTGAGCGTTATTGGCAGTTTAGCCGGCGGCGCCGACCGGGTTATTGGCGGCATTATCGCCTTGCAGGATAACGCCACCGGGGTGCTGCAAAGTATCCGGCAGGAGCAAAGCCGTTTTCGGCAGGATATAGCGCAAACCCGGCTGCGCCTGCGAGATACGTTTAACCAACGCTATCGGACGCAGGTGGAAACCACGCCGGCGGTCAGAGCCATAGGCCGGGTTGTGGAGCGCCTGCGGCCTTTGCGCCAAAGGGTGGTTACAACGCTGGCCGTAGCGGATCTGGCCACGGCGCCAATTCGGGCGGCCACGCGCCGGGTGCAGGCTTTAGGCTCAGAACTCAGCCGGGTTGGCGGTCAGCTTAAAAATCTGGCTAAAGGCGTGGCCATACCGATAGCCATTGCCGGCGGCGTTGGCGCAGCGGCTTTAGGCGCAACCGTAAGCAGCGGTATGCAGCTGGAGCAGCAGCAGGTGGCAATGGCGCATTTTATCCAGGCCACTAATAAGGACTGGACGGGTGAGCAGGTGCAGGCGGAAACCAGCAGCTATATACAAAAGCTCCGGGATAACGCCAACGCCACGCCTTTTGAAACCGGCGAAGTTATTGCCGCCGGTTCCCGTGCGGTGGCTATATCCGGTGGCGATACCTACTCCGCTATGCGGATGATTGAGCTGGCCGAGGATATGGCGGCGGCCAGCGGCGGCACGGCCAGTGTATCCGACGCTATCGAGGCTTTAGCCGACGCCAAAATGGGCGAAATGGAGCGGCTTAAATCATTTGGCTTTAAGGTAAGCGCCGAAGAATTTAAGCAAAAAGGCTTTGAGGGCGTTCAGGCGGATTTGCAGGACTTTTTCGGCGGAGCCGCCAATAAGCTGGCCACAACAGGCAGCGGCCTTGTATCCACCATTACCGGCAAACTGAAAAGCTATGCGGCGGATTTTGGCCTGAAAGTAGTTGAAGAAATAAAACCGGCGCTGGGCGAAGTAATAACCCTGGTGGACAAGGCGGCTCCGGCTGTTGAGCGTTTCGGCACAGTAATAGCAGGCGGCATTGGCCGGGGCGTTAAAGCGGCCACGGCGATTTTGCCCAAACTGTCAGAGGGCGCGGCGGCAATAGGCCGGCGGCTGGAGGCGGCAAAGCCGGTTATATGCGGCGTGTTTAACGCGCTGAGTACGGCGGCGAAAACGCTGGCACCGGTGTTTGGCACGGTATTTGACGGTATAAGTCAAAAGGTGGGCGCTGTGCTTAATTTTGTAGGCAGCAAAATGGGCTGGCTGCAAAAGATAATCAGCAAAACCGCTCCGGTTATTGCCTCGGTAATAAAGACGGCCTGGAATGTAATATCCCCGGTGCTGGATATAGCCGGCAGCGCCTTTAAGGTGTTGTTTAACGTAACCAGCCGGGTGTTTGAGGGCATTGTAGATGTTGTAAGCGCCGTTTGGGGAAGACTGGAGCCAATAATCCAAAAGGTGGCCGGCGGCCTGGAATGGGTAAGCGATAAAGTAAGCAAGCTGACCGGCGGCAATGCTGCCAGCGTCAATATTGGCGGCAAAAGTGGCAAAGTTAAACGGGATAGCAATGCAGAGGATAATATAAGCGCTCCCAAATTAAGCCGGCCTAAAATTGGCCGCAACGCCAAGGGCGATGACAACTGGCGCGGCGGTTTAACCTGGGTTGGCGAAGAAGGGCCGGAGCTGGTGGAATTGCCGGGCGGCAGCCGGATTTTGCCAAACCGGGAAAGTGTTGCGGCGGCTGCTGCTATGACAGCGCAGGCCTCACCTGCTCCTATCATCCAAACAATTCAGACGGAGCAGCCTAAAATCAGTCTGGAGCCAGTTATAAAACCAAGTTTTACGGTTATTGAGGGCGGTTTGGGCGGCGTGAGCGCGGCAAAGCCAGACTATGCACCTGTTATACCAACAGCAGCGAATAAGCCCACAGAGGGCGCGTATGCCGGGCTGTTGGGCGTTATGGACAGGCGGCTGGCCAATATGGAGAGCCGGGCGCAGCGGACAGAAACGGCAGCAATGCCGCCCTTTACTTCCCCGGTACCAACGCAAACAGCACAGCTGGAACAGCCTAAAATCAATCTGGAGCCGGTAATCAGTCCGGAGCGGCCAGCAATAAATTTGCAGCCGGTAATCAGGCCGGAATTGACGGTTATTGAGGGCGGTTTGGGCGGCATGAGCGCGGAAAAATCAGGCGCAGCGCCAATTATGCAGGCAGCGGCGAACAAGCCCACAGAGGGTGCGTATGCCGGGCTGTTGGGCGTTATGGATAAGCGGCTGGCCAATATGGAGAGCCGGGCGCAGCGAACGGAAACGGCAATGCCGCCCTCGTCAGCCCCTGCCGCTGTTAGCCAAAGCGTTCAGACGGAACAGCCTAAAATCAATCTGGAGCCGGTTATAAGGCCGGAGCGGCCTAAAATCAATTTACAGCCGATTATAAAACCCAATTTTATGGTTATTGAGGGCGGTTTGGGCGGCGCGAGCGCGGCAAAGCCAGACTATGCGCCTGTTATACCAACTGCGGCGAACAAGCCCACAGAGGGCGCGTATGCCG
>CAQWMM010000011.1:0-4900 GCA_948907985.1 uncultured Bacillota bacterium | reverse complement strand
CTGCCGCTGTTAGCCAGAGCGTTCAATCGGAGCAGCCTAAAATCAGTCTGGAGCCGGTTATAAGGCCGGAGCGGCCTAAAATCAATTTACAGCCGGTAATTAAGCAGGAACGGCCAGCAATCAGTTTGCAGCCGGTAATTGAGCCAGGCCAGGAGCAGCAGCCATTACCACTGCCAAAAGGCGACGCAAAAGCTGAGCCTGCTTTTGCCCCTGCTCCCAATGCCAGCCAAAGCAATCAGGGTGGCGGCAGAAATAACAACAACTGGAAAATTGAGCTGAATATTGCCAAACTGGCGGATAAAATTGAGGTCAGAAGCGATGAGGATATAGACGCAGTCGGCGAGGCGGTGGTTAAAAAGGTGCTGCTGGCGCTGAAAAACGCGCCAGGCATAGCCTAGGCCAGGAGGTGTTAAATGCCGAAAAAAGACAGGATAATCGAATTAAGCTATAACAACCACGAGGAGGCTTTTGTGCTGCCGATAAACCCGGCAGAATTTGAGTTTACCGGCGGTCAAAACAACCAGCGGATTAATCTGCTGAATATTGGCGAGGCTAATTTGCTGGGGCATAGAGGGTTAATCAGCGGCAGTTTAAGCAGCTTTTTTCCGGCGGCGAAATCCCCTTTCCGGCGTTTTGCTGATCGGGAACCAGAGGAATATCTGGCGCTGCTGCAAAAATGGCAGAACAGCGGTCAGCCAATCAGGGTTATAATCAGCGACAGCGATTTTAATATGGCCATGTCAATCGACAGCCTGACCCGGCAATACCGGGAGGGGGACGCGGACGTATATTTCACGCTGGAGCTGACGGAATACCGCTTTTTAAATGTATCAACGGTGCAGACCAATGTGGCGGCCAGTCAAAACAACGGCTTAAAGGAGCGGCCAAACAACAGCGATAAGGGCGGCGGCAGCCAGGCCGGCAGCGCCAATAATAACAACAGCCAGAAGTATCATACGGTGGTTAAGGGCGAGAGCCTGTGGCAGATTGCCAAAAAGTATTATGGCAAGGGGCAAGATTTTAGCAAAATATACGAGGCCAATAAGGATAAAATCAAAAAGGCCGATTTGATTTATCCCGGCCAGAAGCTGGTGCTGCCATGAGCGATATTAAATTACTGGTGGAAAACAAGGACTGGAGCCAGCTGGTGGAAAAAATCACCTGGTCGGGGGACAGCAAACAGGCGGCGCGCAAATTGCAGTTCAGCATAGCAAGCCGTGATTTTGACCGTTTTTTGCCCAAAGCCACTATTGCCGAGGGTGATATGGCGGTTATGCAGCTGGACGGGGTTAATCTGTTCGGCGGCAAAATTCTGGAGGTAGAAAAATCCAGCTCCGGCAATACAATCACCTACACGGCGCTGGATTTTATGTATTATCTGCTGCAAAACCAGATAAGCCTGATTGTGGACTGCACCGCCGAGGAATGCGCGGCTAAGGTTTGCGATAAGCTTGGCGTAACGCTGGACAGCGCCTCGGCCACCGGGGTTAAGGTATATATGCCGGCGATTGGCAAAAGCGGCTATGACATTATAATGGCCGCCTACACTAAGGCCGCCGCCAAAACCGGCAAAATTTACTGCTGCCGGATGGAAAACATAAACGGCGTGCAGGTGATTGAAAAGGGCGAGCTGTGCGGCGTGGAATTATCCGGGGATAATAACCTGACGGAGGCTAAATATAAAGTATCCGCACAAAATATGGTAAACCGGGTGATTGTGGTTGACGAGAGCGGCAATGAGCTGCAAAGGCTGGAGAGCGCAGGCGAACAGGCCAAATTTGGCACAATGCAGCGGATATACAAAAAAAGCGGCGGCGAGGACGCCGGAGCCGCCGCCAAAGCCCTGTTAAAGGGGCTGGAGCAAAGCGGCTCAGTGAGAGCCACACCGGCGGATATAAGAGCGCAAAGCGGCTGGGCGCTTGTGATTAAGGATAAGGCCAGCGGCCTTGCCGGTAAATTTTACATTGAGAGCGACAGCCACACCTGGGAGGACGGCAAAAGCGAAATGCAGCTGACGCTGGCCTTTGCGAATGTTATGGACGAAAAGGAGGTTGAATAAAAAATGAGCAGCTGGGCGGCGGATTTTGCCGAGGCAATAAAAGCCAACGGCGGCAGGGCAAGCGGCTTAATGCTGGCCGAGGTGGAGAGCGTGGAGCCGTTTAAGCTAAAGGCCGCCGGTGAAACTGTGAAGAAAAATATATATGCCTGGACCAACGAAGAGCTGGACAAAAAATACAAGCGCGGCGATTTGCTGGTGGTATGGCTTATGGGCAGCAGCTTCTATATTTTAACTAAGGCGGTGAAGATTGTATGAGCATATTCCCGTTTATCACGCCGCCGGCGGATAGCCCGGCAGCAGCTAATAGTTTGCCGCTGTTTAAGGAATACGCCTATGACTTTGCCAACAACTGCCTGCTGCTTAAAGACGGTCAGACTTATCTGGCGGAGGGCAACGAGGCTTTGCGCATCTGGATATTCAAGGCGCTGTTTACGGAACGCTTTAGATATGTGGCTTATGACGCGGCTTTTGGCAGTGAGATTGACACTTTGCCTGGGCTGGTATTAAATCAGGCAATCCTGCAGGCGGAAATAAAGCGTTTTATCACGGAGGCGCTAATGGTCAATCCCTATATAGTCAAGCTGGATAATTTTAAGTTTGAGCGGAGCCTGAGCGGTCTTAAAGTGGATTTTGACGTGGCAACAATTTACGGCGTGGAGCCTTTTCGCTGGCAATATGGAGAGGTGGCGGTATAATGGATTTGGACGCTGTTAGTATCTGCGCGCGGATGAGAGCGGATTTGCAGAACCCGGCGAACCGGCTGGAGGGCGGCTTTTGTATGGATAATTTGCAGGCGGTCAGCGAAGAGCTGGCGCGGCTGAATTATATGGAACTGGTACCGCTTAAAGCCAAAATTGCCGAGGCCAAAGAGGAATTAATCACCAGCGGCAATGAGAACCATTATATTTACTGGGCTAAAAAAGTGCCGGGGGTTGGCAATGCCAGAGCGGTGGGAGTTCGGGACGGCAGCGGCGAAGTATTGGTGGCGGTGGTTACGGATAAGGCCGGGGAGCCGGACGCGGAACTGCTGGCCAAAGTGGCGGCCTATATTGAGGAGCAGCGACCGGTAGGCGCCAAGCCGATTATTGTGGGAGCCGTTGGGGTGCCGGTGGTTGTCCGGGGCAAAATAACCCTCAAGCCGGGATATGGCATTGAGGAAGTGAGCGCGGCGTTCAGGCGGCGGCTGCAAGAGCATTTTTTACAAATTGCTTTTAGCAAAAGCAATCCCAATTTAAGCTATCACCTGGTGGGAAGTATGTTGTTTGAGGTGGCCGGGGTGGCGGACGTGCCGGAATATACGCTAAACGGCGCAATGCAATCACTGGCCGGCAGCTTTGACCAGTATTTTACGCTGGAGGATGTGATATTAAGTGTCTTTGACGGATAAAAATATGCTGCCTAAGCGAGTGCGAGAAATGGCGCAAATGGCGGATTTGCTGCAAGCCGAGCAGCTGATGTTAGACCGGCTTTATGCAGTGTTGCAGGAACTGCTGGCGCAGGGCAGCATAAATAATAATACCACGCTGACAAAGCCGGAGCTGGAGCGGATTTGCACATTGTTGACCGGCTGCCGGTGCCGGGTGGATGAGTTTGCGGAAAAGCTTACAATCCATATCTGCGTTAAGCGCAACAGCAAAAGGCCGGTCAGTATCCGGGCTTTAATAGACGGCATTAAGGCGCTTATTCCGGCGCACCTCAAATATGATATTGTAATGGAGCATATGGTCAATATAAGCGTTAAGGCCGGCCAATTAAAGCGCAGAATACGCTATGATTTATGCGGCCAATACCTGTGCGGCGAGCGGCCAAATATAGCCTGGCGAGGCCGGCTTAACGATGAAGATATTAATATTAAGGCTGAGGCGTTGGGCTGGCTGTTTCAGCCGCCAATGCCTAAAGGCAGAGCCGGCGGCATAGCGGATGAGCAAATAGCGGTTTGCGCCCTGCCCTCTGCTTTTAAGTTTCAGCCGGAAACGCCTAAAGGCAGGGGCGCTGTTAAAGACGGCAGCCTGGTACCAATGGTCAAAGCGGAGGCTTATGTGTTCGCCGGCGCCTTTTGCGGCGAGGGATATACAGGGGAGGAATGGTAAAGATGTTGACAAATGCGGCGCTGGAAAGTTATGCCCGGCATACTAAGCGGCGGCTGGCCTATGCCAGATATAAGGCGGCAGGGGTATGGCGCAGGGCGGAAATTGACCGCTGCGAGTACCCGGAGGGAGAGCCGGGCAAGCTTAACGTCTGGCTGGTGTTGGAGCCGCCGGTATCTCAAGGCGTGGACGCCGTGAGTATTGAGGGTGTGCAGCTGATAGATACGGCAGGGGCGGTATTTTTGGAAACGGAGGAAGCAATTTTAATGGACGCCCGGCAGGAGGGCGTTTTGTATCGGATAAGCTTTGAATTTAAGGAGAGTTTGGAGAGCGAGGTGGTATAAATGGGTTATGGCTATGAGCCGACGCACTGGCTTGACCATACGGTGGAATACCCTAACCGCTGGGAATTTGAGCAGGTTGGCGAAAATCTGGTGCAGGCCAAAAGAGCCGAGGGGCGGACAATCCAGCAGGGAACGCCGCAGCGCGCCAGCTATTTTAATCATGTGGAAATGGGGATTTTGGAGGCTACTTTAATGGCTCAGCTGCTGGAAAGCCGGACACTGCAAATGTTAAGGGATATTGAGGGGCTGACCGGGGAGGCCGGCGAGGTTGTTATAGGCGGCAAAGGCAAATATCCGTTTAACGAGGGGGTAATTACCGTACCGCTAAAGGTGCAGCGCGCCAGCCTGGATTACCGGGTGGAGCTGGAAGTAAGCGAGGTTGAGGACGGTATGGCGGAAACAGTAAGGGC
>CAQWMM010000010.1 GCA_948907985.1 uncultured Bacillota bacterium | reverse complement strand
CTGACAGTTTTTATGGCTGTTGGCGCACTTTTTTATTAAATTTTTTCAAATACCTAATTCAAGAAATACAAATGTATACTGCTAGCTATAATCAAATAAAATTAATTTATTGTCCCATTATAATTGACTTTTGTCCCATAGTGTGTTATTATATATATGGAGGTGGCTATTATGAAAAAACAGAGTATAGTGAATTTGGTCAAATATCATGTTGAAAATAATGACGAATCATTTGTTTTGGAAGCTGCTAAAATTGCAAAAGATTTTGATGCAACAGGTGATTCTTCAATTTGCCAATATTTGATGGAGCTCATTTCAAATGCCAACTTTTATATTCCACAATCAGGTTATAGAGATCTTCGCTTCTTAAGAAAAATTGAATACTCAACCAAGCCATTATTATTACCTAATATTATTGAAGAAGATATTATTGGAATTACTAAGGCAATAAGTAAAAAAACTGGTTTATCTAAATTTTTATTCTACGGTGCTCCGGGAAGTGGCAAAACGGAATCTGCATATCAGATAGCACGACTTCTTAATCGAGATATACTTTATGTTAGTTCTGAACAATTAATTGATAGTAGGTTGGGCGAAACAGCAAAAAATGTTTCTTTACTGTTCGATGAAATCAATCATTTATCATATGGCAAAGTCATTGTACTGTTTGATGAGATTGATTCATTAGTTCTTGATAGAGTCAATAAAAATGATTTACGAGAGATGGGTAGAGTTACATCAGTCTTTCTTAAGGAATTAGATAGCCTAAATGAAAATATCATTATTATAGCCACGACAAATCTATTTGATAGTTTTGATAAAGCATTAATACGACGGTTTGATGCAACTGTGTCTTTTGATCGTTATTCTAAGGAAGATTTAATAGAAATTGCCGGTTCTATTTTGACCGCAAATTTAAAGTGTTCTGTAGGTTTAAAACAAGATATACGCTTATTTAATAAGATTCTTGGTAACTTAAAGGAAATTCCATATCCTGGAGATCTCAAGCAAATTATAAAAACATCTATTGCATTTTGTGATGAATCAAACCAGTATGATTATTTACGGAAAATATTTCTTGCTTTAAATGGTAATCCCAGAAAAGTTGATATTCAAGAACTTAAAAATAAAGGATATACAACGAGAGAAATTGAAATTCTTTCCAGAATACCTAAAAGTAGTGTATCCAGAAAGTTGAGGGAAAACTAAATGAATCCTATATTACAAGTAAAATTACAGTTTTCTAATGAACGAAACAAACAACCGATTGCTCCTAGAAATTTACGTTCTTTTGCAGAAACTACAAATGCGAAAATAGATGCTTTAATTGAAAACTTAAATGCTGTTTTACGGTATTATCGAAATGCTCCTAAAATTATAAAAAATATTATAATTGATGTTAATTATAATAATATAATAGCAAAATCCAATAGGATACGAAAGTTGCTTAAGCCTATACGAAAGAAACCAAATGATATGGTTGTTGGTGCTAGATTTTCTGAGGCTCCTGAAGGCGAAGAGAATCATATTATTACATATTATGTTGATATTCAGACTATAGAAAATACGATTAAAGAATTATACATTGCCAGAAACTTTCTTTCTGATAAATTTAACGGAAAGGCTACTGCAAAGAATTTTAATAAACCTAATTGTGATATTCAATATGATGGATATGGATTAAATGAAGAGGAACTAAGAAATATCATTATTGATTGTTCTGTTGTTGAATCCTTTTCGGTTCCTAGTATAACACATATTCCTGACAAAGAATCTTTTTTGGTGACATTTTATAGAACAGAGTTGCCTTTATCTAGTCTTTTGGAAAAACTTGAAATAGATGATATTAAGTATCGTTACTTTTTTTATGGTGATGATACAATTTCAGTCACGAAGGATTTATACAATCTCTTGATTGATAGGGTTCCGTATCTGATTTCGATGGTATCATCTGATCTCTCAAAAATTACACTAGATGAATCAAATAAAGAACGGGTGTCTGAACAGATTCGTATACCCGATCCGGCTAATGAGCCCACAATTGGAGTTATTGATACCTTATTTGATGAGAATGTTTATTTTGCGAAATGGGTGGAAAATACGGATTATCTTGATTACATGGAACAAGTAGCAAGCGGAAATGTTCTTAGAGAACATGGAACAGAAGTAACGTCAATAATTGTTGATGGTCCAAGGTTGAACCCGTGGTTAGATGATGGGTGTGGAAGATTTAAGGTAAGACATTTTGGGGTATGCGCTGAAAAAATATCTACAGCTCGTCTGGTTAGAAAAATCAAAGAAATAGTTATTAAGAATCCTGATATTCACGTTTGGAATTTATCTCTTGGAACTGATGATGAGGTATCTCGAAATTTTATTTCATATGATGCGGCCATTCTTGATGAATTGCAAGCTCTATATAATATAATCTTTGTGGTTTCTGGTACGAATGATAATCGTGAAGAGCGTTCAGGTACACTAAAAGTTGGTTCTCCTGCCGATTCCTTAAATTCTATTGTTGTAAATTCTGTTAGGCGTAATGGACAACCAGCTTCGTATTCTCGTAAAGGAAATATACTTTCTTTCTTTAACAAGCCTGATGTTGCTTATTATGGTGGCGATTATGATGATAGAATCATTGCATATTCTCCTGAAACTGGGGAAGAAGAGGTTTATGGAACTTCTTTTGCTGCACCATGGATCAGTAGAAAGCTGTGCTATTTAATTGATATTATGGGTATTCCAAGAGAAATTGCCAAAGCATTAATAATTGATTCGGCGGCAGGATGGGAATATAAACAATCCTTGTATAAACTAAAAGAGCTTATGGGTTATGGTATAGTTCCAATAGATATAAGAAAAGTGCTTTCTAGTGAAAACCAAGAAATAAAGTTTATTGTTTATGGCACATCGCAGTCGTATAGAACTACTAACTATGCTATACCTGTTCCGCGAGATAAAGATAATAAATACCCTTATATTGCTCGTGCAACATTATGTTATTTTCCTGAGTGTTCTAGGTTTCAGGGGGTTGACTATACTAATAGAGAACTATCTTTAAAATTTGGACGAGTAAATAAAGATGACAGAATAGATGATATTAATGACAATGTCCAGGATGAATACGGTGCATATATAGATGAACGAAAATCTAGGAAAGAATTTAGAAAGTGGGAAAATACAAAATTCATTTCTAAAATTCTTAAAAATAATCGTCCTATAAAAACATATGGCGAGAGATTATGGGGAATGACTATAACATCTAAGGAAAGGTTAAGCACAAAGATGAAAAAAGGTTTAAATTTTGGTGTTGTAGTAACTTTAAGAGAAATCAATGGACAAAATAGAATTCAGGATTTTGTAAGAGCTTGTACTTTAAGAGGTTGGATAGTCAATGAGCTTGATGTTCAAAACCAGATTAAAATCTATAATGCTAATCAAGAAGAAATTCGGTTTGATGAGTAAATAATGTAGAAAATTATGATATGGATAAGATAGCAGAATATCATAATATATAAGTAGATATATTTAGTAAGTATACATACTAATATCAGCCTGTCGAATAAATCCCAGATTGTTTTAACAATCTGGGATTTATTCCGTAAAAAAGCATTTATAAAGCTAAAGCATTACTTCCTGGCATATTTCTTTAATGAAAATGTATAATAAATTGCGCAAATAAAAAGTCAAGATTTCTGCTGGATTAATAAAACAAAAGCTTGTTTATTTTTTATGGCTGACAAGCTAGAGAATTTAATTTATAATAACTTGTTTTATAGTGCATTTTTGTTAAATAGGAAAAAAGCTTGCCGACTAATTTAAGCCGACAAGCTTTGAACTATAAAAATAGTAATTACTTTAATCCCTGAAGTGTGCTTATTTACTTTAGAAGCGTTATTAGGTTCCCAGACAATTAGATCCGTCAATTTGCAGTTTAGCGCCTCGCAGATTAAATAAAGCTGCTCCAGGCCAACGCGGTCGGTCATCTCGTGATACAAGTCGTTTATGGTGTTTGGGCGAATTTTAGTAGCACGAGATAAGTCCATTTGTGTCCACCGCCGCGCGCCAAGCAGGGTGGACAATAAAATTCTAATCATAAGCCAGACTCCTTTAGATAAATTCTACCAAATTTTACCATTTATCGCTGGCTTTTGATAAATAATATCAATATATGATAAAAAATTTTATTTGCAACAAAAAAGCCTACCAACTTTTTACAGTTAGCAGGCTTTTAATATTATCAAGATTTCATTGAAGTTGTCAAAACATTACAAGAGATATATTTTATTTATGACTTAATAAGATTATATTCATAGCTTGCATAAAGCTAACACAAAAGGCGTGTAGCAGGGATTTTGTGAGTATAATGTGTGCATGTCAAGCAAGCACTCTAACCAACTGAGCTACGCCTCCAAATATTTACTTTTAAAGTATAACACGCTGCAAGCCTTTAGTCAAGGCAAAAATTTTTAATAAATGACAATTTTTCCTGTTTTTTAGCCAAAAAGAGAGTATCATAAAGCTAACCACTTTACGAAACTCTCTTTTTCTATTATCACTATTTATTATATTTCTATTTTCTGCAAAAGTCAAGAGAATAAGATTAGATTTTATCACAATTTAATAAATCGTTTATTGGATATAACAAATTTTTATTAAAATATTACAGCTTTGAGGGTTTTTAGCCGTCAGGACTATGGTCAGTTTTGGCAGAGAACAGGAGGAAACGTCATGCCCAAAAGAGGAGAAAACATTTATAAACGCAAGGATAACCGTTGGGAGGGACGTTATTACGCGTATCAGTCGGACGGCTCGCGCAAGCAGCTGTCGGTTTATGCCAAAAGTTACGCAGAGGTTAAAAGCAAGCTTTTAACCTGCAAAGAGCAGGCTCGAAAGAATAGCGCTCATTTGCCGCATTGCCAAATGACGGCTGAAAAACTTTTCCTGCTTTGGCTTGCTTCTAAGCATAATATTATTAAGCTGTCCAGCTATCGTCATTATGAAAGCATTATCAATGTTCATTTACTGCCAGAATTTGGGCGGATTAATATTGGACAACTGACGGTTAAAAAACTTTCAATTTTTTTGCTGCAAAAGTATAAATATTTAGCCTCGAAAACTGTCAGCGATATTTTATTTGTGGTCAAGGCGGCTATTAAGATGGCGGCCAAGGAATATTATTTGCCGCAGGCCATCGGGATTGCCGATTTGAAAGCGCCGGCTGTTAAGCATAAAAATATAGAACCGTTCAGCCGACCGGAAATAAAACGCCTTACCCAAAAAACTTTGGCCGATTTTAACCCGCAGAATTTGGCTGTGATGCTGGCCTTAAACTGCGGCCTGCGTTTGGGTGAGGTTTGCGCGCTGAAGTGGCAGGATGTGGATTTTGTCGCTCAAACGCTGATTGTTCGGCGGAATGTTCAACGCCTGACTATTAGCGGTAAATCCCAGCTGTTTATTCAAACCCCTAAAAGTGAAAGTTCCCGGCGAATTATTCCGCTGACGGCAGAGCTGATTACGCTGCTGCATAATTGGCAGAAAAACAGTCAGGGAGAATATATTTTGGCAGGCGCTAAGCCCCTGGAGCCGCGCACGCTGCAATATCATTTTGCCGCTTTGCTGAAAAAACTTGACATTAGACGGCGTAACTTCCATACTTTACGCCATACATTTGCCAGCATTTATATTGAGGCTGGCGGAGATGTGAAGAGCCTTAGTGAAATTTTAGGCCATGCTAAGGTCAGTATAACCATGCAGTTATACGTTCACCCCAGTATGGCCCAGAAACGTAATAATATGGAAACAATTAATTTTTTGAAAGGCTTGCAGATTTAGATTTATAGAAGTTTTTTAGCCGTCAAAAAGCTTTATAACTTTTGTTTCTTGACATATTTTTACAAATAATTTATAATATAAGCAGGCACCATGAAAAACGGTAGGCGGCTGGCTAAACCTCTGTGAAAGGAGGTGAAGCTTATGCGTATTAGCTTTGATGTATGGCATTTTCATGTCGTAATAAATATTAAGCTTAAAAAGCATAAAACCGCCACTGGTCGAGAGTAGCGGTTTAATTCATTAGATTAAAACTTTAGGCCAGCCGCTTATTAGTGGTGCCTTATATTATTATTTTAATACATCGAAATTGTTTTGTCAATAGGCAAAATAATCTCGGTGTTTTTTTTATTTATAGAAGTTTTTCAGCCGTCAAAAAATTGGTCAACGGTTGTTGAGGTCTGCGCGGGGTATCGGTTGGCGCTGGATATTTCGTAAAGTGGTTAGCTTTGCGAACAATTTGCCGACCTTTTTCTATTAGTATTATTAGCCTATGTTAAAAAAATATGAATAGGACAGCATATTTTTTTAGCGCAATATTGGAGGTGGTTTTCTTTATCATATTATTTTCTATTGTAAATGATTGGAAAAGCAAGTTTTAAGAAAGGAGAAAGACACAAAAAATGAGTAAGAAATTTTTAGCCAAGCTGTTAATTTTTTGCATGATTTTTACCATGCTGCCGGTTTCGGCGTTTGCTGCTGAACCTAAGGCTGCTGAAACGCATGTTTATACTATCGGCGCTGACGTAGATCCGACCGTTGCTTTAGGTGGAACTGCAACGATTACACTTGGCACTTACACTGTTGACACCGATATTACAACTTATCCGATTACAAAGCTTGATGGGACTCCGAAAGTTAATTGGACTGTAAAAGATGGCAGCACCGGTGCGGTTACTGTTTCCGATAACACTGTAACAGCAACTAAGGCCGGCAATGTTACTTTGACAGGTACCGTAACCGGCGTTACTGTACCTGTCGGCACAACCGTAGCTGTTAAAGATGTTGCTTTGACTGTTACAGAGAAAGATCCTGACAGTTTCACTGTAAATGTTGCAACTGCAACTAACGGCACTGTTACTGCTGACAAGACTACTGCGAAAGTTGGCGATACTGTTACTTTGACTGTAAATCCGAACGCCGGTTATAAGCTGGATAAGGTTGTAGTAACGGCTAATGATGGTGGTAATGTTAATCTTGCTGCTGATGGCAAATCTTTTGTAATGCCGGGCGCTGACGTAACTGTTACTGCCACATTTGTTGAAGATAAAACTGTTCCTGGCGTTACAACATATTCAGTGGAAATTAATTCTGCTAATAATGTTGAATGGTTGACCGGCAGCACAAAAACTGCTACATTGACTGCTGTTTTGAGAGAAAACGAAACAATCAAGGAGATTGCTGCAATCAATAAAGACGCAGTTTTAACCTGGTCTGTTGAGCCGGAAGACGTTGTTACTTTGAGTGCTAACGGTCGCAAGGCTACTGTTACCGCTAAAGAAGTTAAAGAAGAAACAAAAGTTGTGGTTGCCGCCGTTTTGACTGTTCCCGAAACCAAAGAAGTTACGGATAAAGACGGCAAAGTAACGGTAGAAGTAGTTAAGGATGACAAGGGCAACACTGTTATGAAAGAGCTTGCAAGAGCATCCTATGTACTGTATGTTGACCCAGCTACTTACACAATCGCCATGAAAGAAAATTCTCGCATGGAATTGTTGGTAAACGGCACTGAAGCTGAAAGAACCAAAGCTATGGAAGTTGTTGTTAAGGCTGATGGCAAGGAGATTACCATGCCCATTAGCTGGACTTCCAGCAATGACAAGGTTGCCACAGTTGACTACAAGGGCAATGTTACCGCTGTTGGTTATGGCGAGGCCACAATTACCGCAACACTTTCCGGTTCCAGTGTAAAAGCAACCCGTACGGTTAAAGTTGCTTACAAGCCGGTTACTGTTACCTTTAACGCTGGCGAGGGCAAATTTGCCGAGGGTGTTGCTGATAAAGACGGCGTTGTAAAATTGACAACCAATGAACAGGGTAAACTGTCTAAATTGGCAGATGCTCCTACCAGAGATGAGTACAAATTTATGGGTTGGGGTTTTGCTGACGCATCTAAGCCTGTAACAACTGATGTAATTTATGCCAATGATACTGAATTGCAGGCTATGTGGGTTAAGATTGAACCTTTGAAAGCAGTTGCGACTACCGATGGTGCAACCCAGACTGTAAAAGTTACCGGTACCTTTAATGGCGCTGGTACCAAAACAGAGGGCTCTGCTGAAGCTACTAAAACAACAGCTACGTTTAATGTTGTAACCAAAATTGGTGATAATATTGATGACAGTATAACCAATGTTGTTGTTAATATTGATCCCATAACTGCGGCTACCCTGAAAGACGCAAAGACTGTTGACTTTATTACTAATGTAGCCACAATTACATTGGGCGATGTTGCTGTTCAAGACTTGGCTGAGGCTGGTTTTGCAGCAGGTGCCGGTCAAAATATTACGCTTACAGCTGTTAAAAAAGATAATAATAGTGTAACAAATTCTGCTCTTCAAGAGAAAATTAAAGCTACTTATGATTTCGCACTTAAATTATCTCGCTCTAATGTAATTAATAGCACCAAAGCCAATATCACTGTAAAATTTGCGGCTCCTGAGGGTATTGAAGACAACGCATATGTTTATTTTGTAAACAACGGTGTTCTGAAAGATATGCATGCAAAATTGAGTGGTAAAACAATCACTATGACTACCAATCATTTTTCTGAATATGTAGTAGCTGCTGAAGCGCTGGTTTATAATATCACATTTAAATCCGGCAAGGGCGAAGGCGAAGATGTTACTACAGATGTTCAAATAACACCGAATGATAAAGACGGCAACAAAGTGCCGACAGAGTATACTTTGCCGACGGTTAAGGAACTTGGTTTCTACAAATCTGGCGCGACATTTGATCATTGGTCTAACGGCGGAAATGAGTATGCAGATGGTGCTACAATTAAAGTATCTGGAGATATGACTTTGACCGCTGTATGGAAAGATGATAAAACTGGCGATGTAATTTCTGGTGGCGGCTCTATTGGCGGTGGCGGCGGCGGTTCCAGCAGCAATGTAAGCGTTGCTACTAATGTTACCGGCGGTAAAGTTACCGTAAGCCCCAGCAGACCTACCCGTGGCCAGACTGTTACTTTGAACGCCAAACCTGCCGACGGTTACAAGCTGGATACTATTACTGTTACCGACAACAAGGGCAACGCTGTTGAGTTGACCAAGATTAGCGATAACAAGTACACATTCACTATGCCGGCTGGCAAGATTACCGTTACGCCTGCATTTGTGAAGGTTGACGGCACTGACAAGAAAGACGACGAAAACAAGACAAATGTTGATAAGCGTTTCTCTGACGTGGCTGCTGACGCCTGGTATGCCGAGTATATCAACTACGTTGCCGAAAATGGTTTGATGAACGGCTATGAAGACGGCCGCTTTGGCCCGAACGATAAGACCACCCGTGCGCAGATCGTAACTGTTCTGTATCGTATGGAGGGTGAGCCGGCTGTTCAGAATGCTAATTCTTTCAAAGATGTTTCCGCTGGCGGCCAGTATTACAGCTCCGCTGTGGCCTGGGCTGCTCGCAACAATATTGTAAATGGTTATGAGGATGGCCGCTTTGGCCCGAATGATAACGTAACTCGCGAACAGATCGCTGCTATCCTGTATCGTTACGCTGCCTATAAGCAGTTCGATACCACAGTTACCGGCAGCATTTCCAACTTTAGCGACGCAGCCAAAGTTAGCAGCTGGGCTAAGACCGCTATTGGCTGGGCAGTTGGCGAGGGCTTGATGAATGGTGATAACGGCGCCTTACGTCCACAAGGCAACGCCACCAGAGCCGAAATTGCAGCTTTGTTAATGAGATATTCTGAAAATATCGCAAAATAAATTAAACAAAGCTGAAAAAGTTCCGATTGTGAACTATCAGACAAATTCTGGCAGGGCTGCCCGGTTTCTGACAATCCAAAAAAGCAGCTAAAAATAAAAAAGGGCGGCCTCTGCCACACCTCTCCCTGGGCGTTAACAAAACGCCTGAAAAAAATTTCTTGTTCACTCTAGTAAATAGAGCAAGCGCAGTATTCTGCTTAATCGCGAATACTGCGCTTATTTTTGTGTGAACACTTAGCGATTGTTTATTTAATCCGCTCAAACACATCCTCCAGCTTAATCAGCAAGTCGTCAAACAGGCTGCACTTAAACTCGGTAAGCAGGGCGGCCTTTTCCTCTTCGGTCATCTCTTCCGGCGGATAATCGCCGTTTAAGGAGTAAATCTCATGCAGAACAAATTTGCCGTTGGTCAGAAGATACTGCTCAATGGATTTATCGGTGGTGCTGACAATCCAGTATTCTTTAACGCCGGCCTGCTCGTAGACGTCTTTTTTATAGCCTTTATCCCTTTTGGCGGTAGCTGGCGAGAGTACTTCCACTACCAAGTCTGGCGCGCCATAAACGCCGCGGCTTTTAATTTTATCCGGATCGCAGACAATCATCCCGTCCGGCACAAAGCGGTCTTTTTCTGATAAATAGAGGTCTTCACCATCGGGGAACGGCGTACAGCGTTTCCCTTTTAGATAGTGCTTGAAAATGCTGTAAATATTTCCAGTGGTTAGATTGTGGTCGGTCTTGGGCCGGGGCGACATCATTACGATAAAGCCGTTAATCAGCTCGTCGCGCTGCTCGTCCGCATAAGCAAGGTTGGTATTCATAGTGGTGGCTCCTTTCGCTTGGTTATTGTATTCGCTCAAACACATCTTCCAGCTTAATCAGCAGGTCGTCAAACAGGCTGCACTTAAACTCGGTGGGAATGGCGGCAATCTCTTCTTCGGTCATTCCTTTTAAGATATAATCGGGATAGACAGAGTATACCTCATTTAGAACATATTTGCCGTCAGTCAGAAAATACTGCTCAATAGATTTGTCGGTTGTATTAACAATCCAATATTCCTTAACGCCGGCCTGTTCGTAAGCGTCCTTTTTATAGCCCTTATCCCGTTTGGCGGTGGCGGGCGAGAGCACCTCAACCACCAGGTCTGGCGCGCCGTATACGCCGTCATTTTTAATTTTATCCGGATCACAGACAATCATGCCGTCCGGCACAAAGCGGTCCTTTTCTGATAAAAAGAGATCTTCGCCGTCGGGAAACGGCGTGCAGCGTTTTCCTTTCAGATAATGCTTAAAAATGCTGGCAATATTAAAGGTTGTTAGGTTGTGGTCGGTCTTGGGCCGGGGCGACATCATCACGATAAAGCCGTTAATCAGTTCGTCGCGGCATTCGTCGGCATAGGCAAGGTTGGTATCCATGGCGTTGGCTCCTTTCGCTTGGTTAGCTGTATTATAAGCATAGCATACCGGGAACAGAAAATCAACATCAGCCAGGTTAAAAAATCTATTTGACAAAAAATTGCAATTTATTTCAGATTGTGCTATAATTCATGTACGAGGTGTTTGTGATGTTCTTTGAATATGGCGAGAAAGAAATACCTTATTTGAAAGCCAGAGATAAGCGCTTGGGTGATGCCGTTGACAAAATCGAACATATCAACCGGGCCGTGGACGGTGATCTGCTTTTTTCAAACCGCACAGTAAACCGGGAAAACGCCCAGCAAATATCGAAAGGAGAATATAAAACATGAATAACTATGCGGTTTATCCGTTTCCCTTTGACAAACTCAAAATTGGATACCAAGACGACGCCGTTACCCTCCTTATGCGGACAAGTGAGCCTGTTTGCAGCGAGGGAAGAACGGCTCTGACCGATATGGTGTTTCAGCAGGTTACGGAGTATTTGAACGGCCAGCGCCGGGAGTTTGATTTTCCTTACATCCTCCGGGGTACAGAATTTCAGCGGAAGGTGTGGCAGGAATTGTGCGCCATTCCCTACGGCGAAACATGCACCTATGGGGAGATTGCCACTGCGGTTGGCAACCCCAGGGCTTGCCGGGCCGTAGGTATGGCGAATCATCAGAATCCTATTTTGCTTGCTGTTCCCTGTCATCGGGTTATTGGTGCGAATGGCAAATTGGTGGGCTATGGCAGCGGCCTGGACATGAAAGAAGCGCTACTTCAGTTAGAGAAAAAATTCGTTCAACAGGAGGAACAATTATAAGCAATATCTAATATATTGCACAAATTGAAAGCGAGGGTGTAGTTGATGAAAAAAGTTTTGGTTTTTTTTATGTTTCTGGTGTTCTGTGCTTTGGGACTGGCGTTTTTCAGCAAACAAACAGCGCCCGCTGATAATCAGTCTGGCAATGTATTTTCAGCTGATGCGTTTCAGCCATTAACGCCGGTTGAGCTGCAACCCGGCGAAAGCGTGGAGATTGAGCCTACGCCGGAGTTGCGAGAGTATTATTTTGCACTTGGTCGTCTATATTCGTGGTTTTATCTGCCGGAGTTTGCCGAGGGCGAGCAGTCGACTTATCCCTTGGATTATTGGTATCTGCTGCTGACGGCTGGTGTTAACGGCTGGGACGAAAACGGCTATTTGCAATGGACAGACCTTTGGGATAGCGTACCGGATAACAGCCAATATGGTTCCAGCGGTTCTGCGATGATTGCAAAGACGGAATTTGACGAATGGGTGCAACAGCATTTTGGTGATGTTGTCTTACAGCATCAGATTGATACCGGTAAATATTATGATTTTGACGGCGAATATTATTATGGCTGGGCTGGCGGCAGTATACCAATGTTGTATTATGAATTGACAGCCTTGTCTGCTGAAAAAATTGCTGACCGAATTATCTATACCGCTACTTTAAATGATTATAATTTTAATGAATATTCATTCTTTAGCTATGATCATGAGGGAACGTCGGAGGCCAATCAGCCCGCATTTGCCGAAGCTGTGAATAATGCGGAGCCAGAGCTGCGGCTGGTTTATGATGCCTATGGTGAACGAATTGCCAGGGGAGGCATTAGCGTTGACCGGGCGATTGAACAGATGATTATTGACGGCCAAACAGACGGCTTTAAGGTCGGCAGTCAGTTGCAGGTTAAGTATTATATAAATGAAGAAACCGGCGAGCCTTTTTATTTGTCGGCACATTGGCAGAACAGCGATGATTAGTAAAAATTGCCGATAAATTTTAGTGGAAAAGCTGTTAAATATATGATATAATATAAAAAATGTAATGTGAAGTCTATGATGTGAAGTATTTAGAGTATAGACAGGAGAGGATTCTTTTGGCAAAATTTTTCAGCAGGCTGTTAATGCTGGCGGCCTTTGCGATTTTGGCCTTTGGTTTGGCGCTGCCGCTTTTGCCCAGCTGGCAGACGGACGAGGCGGAGGCTGCGGTCAGCCAGCCGGCGGCTGGGGAGGAGCTGCGGGGCGTGTGGGTTTCCAGCGTGATTAATTTGGATTACCCCAAAGCGCCCACCACATCGGCGGCAGAACTGCGCAAACAGGCGGACGCGATTTTGGACGGCGCGGCGGCCTGCGGTTTTAATGCGGTATTTTTGCAGGTGCGCCCCTGTGCGGACGCTCTTTATCAATCAGAAATTTTTCCCTGGAGTATTTATTTAACCGGCCAGCAGGGGGTTGCGCCAAATTCGGCCTTTGATCCTCTGGCCTATTGGGTGGAGGGCGCGCACCAGCGCGGTATGGAGCTGCACGCCTGGATTAACCCTTATCGGATTACCAAAACGGCGGCGGAGTGGGATAAGCTGGCGGCGGATTCGCCGGCCAAAAAACATCCGGAGTGGACGGTGGTCTACAAGGATAATTATTATTTCAACCCGGCGCTGGCCGAGGTGCGCCAGCTGGTGATTGACGGCGCGGTGGAAATGGTACAGAAATATGCCATTGACGGCGTGCATATGGACGATTATTTTTATCCCGGCACCGATTTTGACGACGCTAAGGAATTTGCGGCGCAGGGCGGCGGCTATGCGGATATTAGCGATTGGCGGCGGCATAATGTGGATTTGCTGGTGCAGGGGCTGGACGAGGCTCTGCATAAAGCGCGGGCCGATGTGGAGTTTGGCATCAGCCCAGCGGGCATTTGGGCCAGCAACACCTTAAACCCGGCGGGCAGCGCCACCACCAGTACTTATTCTTCCTATTATAATATGTATGCGGACAGCCGCGGCTGGGTTAAGGCCGGTTGGCTGGATTATATTGCGCCGCAGATTTATTGGGAGGCCGGCCACAAAACCGCTGATTTTACCGCGCTTTTGGATTGGTGGGCCGGCGTGGTGAGCGGCACTGACGTTAAGCTTTATATCGGTCTGGCGGATTATAAAACGTTGGAGGCCAAGGCCGCTGACAGTCCCTGGTATGACGGTGCGGAAATTACGCGTCAGATCGCCGCCTGCGGCGCTAAGGCGGGAGTTTCCGGTACTATTCACTTCCGCTATGGCTCAATCAGCGGCAGCCCGGCTTTGCAGCGGGTAATCAAACAGGCTTATACCGGGGCGGAAAATAACGGTTCCCAGCCGGTTAGCACCAACCCGCCAGCGCCGGACAATACCCCAAGCCAACAGCCGGGCGGCAATAACATAAACAATAATCAGACTAATCCGGCAATCCCGCCCAACACCACCGGAGAGCTGCGCGTTTTTGTCAACGGCAAACAGCTGACCTTTGACCAGCAGCCTTACATTGAGGCGGGCCGGGTGATGCTGCCCATGCGCATAATCTTTCAGGAGTTGGGCGCGACGGTGAATTATGCCGACCGCAAGATTGACGCGCGGCGCGGCGATGTAACTATAAAGCTGACCCTGGATTCTAAAACTATGCAGGTGGGCGCGCAGACCAAAACGTTGGATGTGCCGGCGGTTTCAGTCGGCGGCCGTACCATGCTGCCGCTGCGGGCAGTGGCCGAGGCTTTGCAGTGTCAGGTGCAGTGGGATAACGCCAGCAAAACCGTAACTATCACTCAAGGGGCGGTTTAAAGCTTGACTTATCAGGCCGGGAGGTGTATAATTGTGGTAAAGAAGTATTGGCGCAAGCTTTTAGCGCCGGTGATCATAACCGTTTTGCTGCTGATTGCGCTTATCTGGTATTTGTTGGCTTTTTTGTTAATAGCAACGGTTGATTATGCGTTTAACGGTTTAAACGTGCTGTTTGTTCTGTTCGGCGTTTTAATTCTCGGCGGTTGCGGCGTTAGTATTTTTGTGTTGTGGGAGCGTATCAAAGAGATCGGCAGCGGCGAAGAGGATGATCTTGACCAATATTGAGTGTGTAGTATCTTGAATAAGGAGTGATAGACAGGATGATTTTGGTAAAGACAGATTATATCGAGGGGAAAAAGTTGGAGATGTTGGGGCTGGTTAAGGGCAGCACCATTCAATCCAAAAATATTGGCCGCGATATTACGCAGGGGTTCAAAACCCTGGTGGGCGGAGAGCTTAAAGCTTATACCGATATGATGAACGAAGCCAGAGCGCTGGCAACTAAACGAATGGTGGCGGAGGCCGAAGCTTTGGGGGCGGACGCGGTTGTGAATGTCCGCTATGCGTCGGCCGCGGTGATGCAGGGAGCCGCCGAGGTTATGGCCTACGGTACGGCTGTTCGGTTTGCATGAACACGCTTTATATGCTGGTAATACTCATATAACTTATAAAACGATTTGTTAAGCAAAGAGCAGTTTCCGTTTGGGGGCTGTTCTTTTTATTTTCAGTAAGGAGGTGGTGGTTTGCTTGTGGGACGTTTTGCGCCCTCGCCCAGCGGCCGGATGCACCTGGGCAATGTTTTTACGGCCCTTTTGGTTTGGCTGGATGTGCGCAGCAGCAAAGGCCGGCTGATTTTGCGTATCGAGGACTTGGACCAGCAGCGCTGTTCTTGGGAAAAAGCGGCGCAGCTGGTGGATGATTTGCAGTGGCTTGGGCTGGACTGGGACGAGGGCGGATTAAAGCCGGAATATTGCCAAAGCCGGCGCACCGGTTATTATCAGGCGGTCTTTGCCAGGCTGGATGCGGCGGGGCTGGTCTATCCCTGTTTTTGCAGCCGGGCGCAGCGTTTGGCCGCCCTGGCCCCGCATTTGGGCGAAAATTCTGCGGCCGAGGTTTGCCCCTGCCGTAATCTATCATTTGCCGAGCAGCAAGAACGCCTAAGCCAGGGCCTGGCCGCCGCTTGGCGGATTAAAGTTCCGGCGGAACGGGTTGGTTTGCGGGACGGCAATTTTGGCGAATACAGCGAGAATTTGGCGGCAGACTGCGGCGATTTTATCATCAGACGCTCCGACGGCGTTTTCGCGTATCAGCTGGCGGTGGTGGCTGACGACGCGGCAATGGGGGTTAACCGGGTGGTGCGTGGTCGGGATTTGTTAAATTCCGCTCCCCGCCAGATTTGGCTGCACCGGGTTTTGGGCTATCCGCCGCCCAGCTATTGCCATGTGCCGCTGCTTTTGGCGGCGGACGGCAAGCGTTTGGCCAAGCGCGACGCCAGCCTGGATTTGGGTAGCCTGCGCCAAACCTGCACCGCGCCCCAGCTGATTGGCGGCCTGGCCTGGCTGGCCGGTTTGCAGACCGAGCCGCGTCCGTGCAGCCCCCGGGATTTGCTGGCCTCTTTTAGCTGGGCGAGGGTGCGTCAGGCGGATATTTTGCTGAATGACTTGCCTTAGAGCCGCGTTTGTGATATAATCATACGATACAAATAAAAAGTGTTCGCTAAGGAGTGTTGCCAATGATTCAGGTTTACAATACGATGGACGGGCGCAAGGTGGATTTTGTGCCGCGCGACACCGGCAAGGTGTCGATGTATGTTTGCGGCCCAACAGTTTATAATTATATTCATTTGGGCAACGCCCGCCCAATCGTAGTTTTTGATACGATTCGCCGTTATTTCCAATACGCTGGTTATGATGTTACTTATGTGCAGAATTTTACCGATGTTGACGATAAAATTATCAACCGGGCGCAGGAAGAGGGCATCAGCGCCCAGGCGGTGGCCGAAAAATATATTGCCGCTTATTTTGAGGATGTGCGCGCGCTGAACGTGCTTAAGGCCGACGTTCACCCCAGAGTTACCGAGCATATGCCGCAGATTATTGCTCTGGTGGAAAGATTGATTGCCAATGGCGCGGCTTATGCGGTTGACGGCGACGTGTATTTTGCGGTGGAGAAGTTTAAGGATTATGGCAAGCTCTCCGGCCGTGATTTGGAGGATATGCTGGCCGGGGCCAGAGTTAAGGTGGGCGAGCAGAAACGCCACCCCATGGATTTTGCCCTGTGGAAAGCCGCCAAGCCGGACGAGCCAAGCTGGGACAGCCCTTGGGGCCAGGGCCGGCCCGGCTGGCACATTGAATGTTCGGTGATGAGCCGGGAATATCTGGGGGATAATTTTGATATTCATGGCGGCGGCGCTGATTTGATTTTCCCGCACCATGAAAACGAGATTGCTCAGGCCGAGGCGGCCACCGGCTGCCCGTTTGCCCGCTATTGGCTGCATAATGGCTTTATTACGGTGAATGACGAAAAAATGAGCAAGTCTTTGGGCAATTTCTTTTTGCTGCGCGAGATTTTGGAGAAATTCCCCGGCGATGTGGTCCGTTTTTATTTGCTGAACACCCATTATCGCAGTCCCATTGATTTTGACGACGAAAAGCTGCATATCGCGGCCAAGAGTTTGGGGCGGATTCGCAATGCTTATAAGCTTTTGCAGGAGTTGACAGAGCAGCCCGGCGAGGCGGAAGCGGCGGCCGGCGAGGCTTTGCGGCAGGCGGCGGCGGTTTTGCGCCGGGATTTTGCGGCGGCGATGGATGATGATTTTAATACGGCGTTGGCCATTGCCGCGATTTTCGATTTTACCAAGGCGGTTAACACTTATGCCCGGCAGGCAGACGCGGCGGCGCTGGCCGAGAGTCTTCAGCTGCTGGAGGATTTGGACGGCGTGATTGCCTGCGTTAAACCCCAGGCAGTTAATGCGCTGGCGGGCAATGATGAAATGGTGGGCCGGCTGATGGAGCTGCTGATTGAGGTGCGCCAGCAGGCCCGGCAAAAGAAAGACTGGGCCGCTGCCGATTATATCCGCAACGCTTTAAAGGATTGTGGTATTGCCCTGGAAGACGGCGCCGACGCAGTGCGCTGGAAATATATTTAAACGCATATTTTTGCCAATATTGCAGCAGGTACGCCGGGAAAATGTAACCAAGATACCAAACAAATTGAACGAAAAAAGATAGGAACGAAAAAAATGGATAAATATTTGAGTGATCAGCCGGAGCTGCTGCCAGCCTTAACCCTGGCTTATATTGGAGATGGTTATTACGAGATGGTGGTGCGCAATTTTCTGCTGGGGCAGGGCTTGCGCCGGGTTGATGATTTGCATAAAAACGCTGTGGAACTGGTTTGCGCCACCACTCAGGCCCAGCTTGCCCACCGGATTCAGCCCACGCTGAACCCGGCGGAGGAAACGGTTTTGCGGCGCGGGCGCAACGCTAAGGGTATGCACATACCCAAAGGGGCGACGGTGGCCAATTATCGTTTGGCCACCGGTATGGAGGCGCTGGTGGGGTATTGGTACCTCAACGGCGATTGGGAACGCCTGGACGATTGCTTTAAGGAGCTTTGGCGAATCCGCAGTGAGAACGAGGAGTTCTTGCAATAGATAATTTCGCCTGTAACGGAGGATTTTTTATGAAAGTTATTTTGCTGGAACATACGCCGGAGCCGGAGCGTTTGGTGGCGGCGGCGGCCAGGCTTTGCTATTCTGCCAAGGCGGCAGACGAGCTTTTGCAGGATTTTACGCCGGATAAGGTGAGCGCCTTTGTGCGCAAGCTGGTTTCTCTGGGGCATGAAAGCCCTATGGAACACGTTAGTTTCACTTTCGCGATCGACGGTATCAGCCGCGCCTGTTCTCATCAGCTGGTGCGCCACCGGATTGGCGCTTCGTATTCGCAAAAATCCCAGCGTTATGTTAAGGAAAAGCAATTTGACTATGTAACGCCGCCCAAAATTGCCGCTAAGCCGGAGCTTGCCGCAGAGTTTGACGCGGCGATGGCGGCGGCGCAGCAGGTTTATGAAAAGCTGTTGGCGGCGGGGGTTCCGGCGGAGGACGCGCGTTTTGTGCTGCCCAACGCGGCCTCTACCAGTCTGGTGCTGACTATGAACGTGCGCAGTTTGTGGCATTTTTTTGAACTGCGCTGCTGCCAGCGCGCCCAGTGGGAAATCCGCGCGCTGGCCAACGCTATGTTGGCCGAGGTTCGGCAGGTGGCGCCGCTGCTTTTCGCCAAGGCCGGTCCCACCTGCGACAGTATCGGTATCTGCTTTGAGGGCGCGATGAGCTGTGGGCGCTGCTCTAATGTTCTGGAACGGTAAAAACAAATTAAAAAGCGGTCTGCCGAAAAAATCGGTTGGCCGCTTTTATTAAGCAAAGCAACAGTGCGCCGCCGTTCCCGTTGAAAACGGCGGCGATTGTTTCCTTTGCGTTTATTTCCTTTTGAGCGAGCGGATCAATTCTTTATCCTCCGGCAGCATGCGCCGGGATTCTAAAATCTTTTGCAGGGATTTGTTATAGGTAAAATCGTCCAGCCGGCTTTGCCGCAGATAAGCCAGCCCCTCCTCACGATATTTGACAAACAGGGTGGAGAGCAGCCAGGCCTTGGCCATATCCACATAGTATTCGCCGCCCGCAATCTCCTCTATCAGGCGCAGAATATCTGTCAGATAGTCCGGCTGCAAATAATGCGCCAGCAGCATAACCAGCACAAAGCGGCGGGCAAAGGGCAGGGGGCTGTTCGCGTATGGCAGTAAAAAGGAGTACATCTGCCGGGCGTCCTGCGGCTTTTTCAGGTTAAAGGTGGTGCAGGTGCAGTCGCAGATTGACCAGTTGGCAATTTGCGGCAAAAATCCCGCCAGCCACTGCAAACGCTCGTCCATAGGCATTTTGGCGCTGGCCAGCACCAGCCCTTGCAGCATAATCTCCTCAAAATATTCGTCGGGTTTGGCTTGCAGAAAAGCGCGGAAGTCCTGCCGGCAGATTTGTTTGGCCAGCAGGCGCAGTTTGGGTATGCGTACCCCCAGCATATTATCGCAGCCGGGTACCAGCCCGGCGGAAAACTTCTGATAATCTGCCTCGGCATTGTCCGATAAAAACTGGCGCACCCAAGCAAAATCCATTGTTTTTTCTTCCGGCATAAAAAGCTCCTTTCGTGATTTAGTATACTTAATTATAAACATAATTTGTTGCTCTGGCAAGCTGATTGTTGAAAAAATTTTGTAATATTGCCGCTCAAAAGCGTACTTAATATATAGGTAAGCAAATTAAGCAATGGAGAGGAGAGATGAGTTTGTGGAGGACGAGGAAATTGTGGCTTTGCTGTGGCAGCGGCAGGAGGCGGGCCTGGCCGAGTTAAAAATGAAGTATGATCAACTGGGCCGGCAGGTGGCGCATAATATTTTGGCAGCGCCGGATGACGTCAGCGAGTGCCTGAACGACGCATATTTTCAGCTTTGGCAGCTGATACCGCCGCAGCGCCCGCAAAAGTTGGCGGCCTTTTTGCTGAAAGTGATACGCAATTTGGCGCTGAAGAGATATGCCTATAACAGCGCGCCGGTCTGATTGGCTGAATTGGTATAAGGGGCTGGCGGCGGTTTTGGCGCTGGCGCTGGTGTTGTCCTGTTCATCACTGGCCTGGGCGATGAATGAACTTAAACAGGGTGATAATGACTTTTATCTGCGTGCGCTCTCGCCGGAGCTGTTGGCGCTGGATGATGACTTTTCCCCGGCGGAGCAGCCGGAAAAGCTTTTTGCCGCTTTGCAGGCTGATGACGTCTATTATCAATACATTGCTGTTAACCGGCTGGTGGAGTTGTATAATAATCCGGAGCAGCGGGCGCGGGCCGTTAAGGCGTTGCAGCCTTTTTTGCAGAGTGAGGAGCCAAAGCTGGCGGATGCGGCGGCCTTTGCGCTGGATATTTTGCAGGAGGATTTTCATGATCCCCGTTTGTGCCATATGGCGGACGGTAGTATATTTTTTACGCTGTTTAACGACTATTCAGATTATGGCAGCCATAACCAGATTTGGCGGATTAAGGACGGCCAGTTGGAACAGTATACCGGTTTTTATGAGCCGCTTAATTATGTACAAAAGCTTTTGCCCTCGCCGGATGGGCGGCTGCTGGCGGTGGAGCTGGCTTCTTATAAAAGCAGCTTTGTAGTGGTTTTGGATTTTATCGACGGCTATTACAGCAGCGAACTGGTAGGCACGGCCAGAGTTGCCTGGGCCGTGCAGTTGGCGCAGCAGGGCCGGGCCGGGCGCTTTGCGGATATTCGCAGCGATCACGAAACCTACTGTTATATTGATAATCTGCGCTGGCTGGATAATGATACGCTGGCCTTTGACGGGGCGTTTGCTTATGGTCATACGGATTTTTATGATGAAGTGCTGGTGCAGTATAATTACCGTCTGGACGAATATACGCTTGGCGCGCAGGAATAGTTGTTGTGAGCAAAAAAAAACGAAAATGGATTGCCAAAGGCTTTGAAAAGTATTATAATAATAATGTAAAATTTTTTTGTGGTAGAGATATGATAATGAATACAAATAACTCTGTAAAAGTTCCTGGTCGTCTGGAACGGATAGCCGATATTTCTTTTACTTTGATTGGTATTGGAGCTGGAAGTATTGTGCTGTTTTATGCTGTCGTACCTTTTTTATTGTTGTTGTCAGGCTCTAACGGCATAGTCGATTGAAAAGAAATATAAAGGTGGTGCAAAATGCCGCTTACCGCAAAACAAATGTTGCAGCTGCTGCAAAAAAATGGTTTTGTTATTGAACGCACTAATGGTTCACATATTTTTCTGCGTAATTCGCAAACCGGAAAAACAACCACTGTGCCGCTACATGCCCGGGAGCTTAAAGTTGGTATAGAACAAAAAATTTTGAAAGACGCCGGTTTGAAATAACCATAAGGAGGATTATTGCAAGATGAATAATATATATTTTTTTACGGCTGTTTTGCATAAGGAAGCTGTTGGTTATTCGGTGTGGGTTGAAGAATTGCCGGGTTGTGTTTCGCAGGGGGATTCCTTGGCCGAAAGCCTGGCTAATATCAAGGATGCAATCGGTTTGTATTATGAGGATTATCAAAGCCGCCGCCAGCCTTTGCCGGATTTGGCAGAGCCGGCAAATATTCGGCTTGCCGCTGGCGAAACGGCGGTTATGATTGAATTTGACGCTTTAAGTTATTTACAAAAACATGATAATAAAGCGGTTAACAAGACTTTAAGTATACCGGCCTGGTTAAATACCATGGCGGAGGAAAATAATATAAATTTTTCGTCTGCGCTGCAAACAGCCTTAAAGCAGCAGCTAAATATTTAATTAAAGCAAAAAGCGCTCCCTTGCCGGGGCGCTTGTTTATGGCCATACGGATTCTTATGATGACGTGCGGGTGCAGTATAATTACCGTCTGGACGAATATACGCTTGGCGCGCAGGAATAGTTGTTGTGAGCAAGGGAGTGGACAAAATGCGTTGTTTAAGTCGCCCTCTCCGACTTATCCAGTTTTGCTGGATAAGCCACCTCTCCCAAAGGGAGAGGCAAGTCTTTTTGCCTATAAGCCTTGGCTCTCCCCTTGGGAGAGCTGTCAGCGATGACTGACAAGGAATCGATGACTGAGAGGGCGTGGAATTGTATAAAACTACTCGTTTGTCCACTTCCGTGAGCAAAAAGTTGTTGCAGAGAAAAGGCCATATATGATATAATTATAAATAATGGCGAGGGCAATTTATATGAGCAAAAAGGAAAATCTTTTATGACAAATTTGCTGAAATATAAGGATTTTTGTGGCACTGTTGAATATTCAGCTGATGATGATTTGCTTTATGGTCAGGTTATTGGCATAAATGGTCTGATTTCCTATGAGGGCGATAGTCTGGCTAGTTTGAAGAATGATTTTGAAAATGCGGTTGACGACTATCTGGAGATGTGCCTGGCTGCCGGTGTAATGCCAGAGCATAGTTATAAAGGTGATATTAATGTTCATATATCGCCGGAACTGCATAGAAATCTTTTGTCTTTTGCCGCGTCCCATAATCAATCTGTTAATATGGCAGTTGAAAATGCTATTAAAGCTTACGTTGCTATTAATTAAAGCAAAAAGCGCTCCTTTGCCGGGGCGCTTGCTGTTTTAAATTAAAATCTGGAAAATAGATTGATTATTCACACAGAAAACGTTATAATATTGCTGATAAAACAGAAAGGAAGGATGAACATATGGAACAGAATTTGCGGGACTTTGTGGCGGAGAAAGCTAAGGAAATGATCGCGGCGTATTCTTGCAGCCCGGAGGCCAAGGCGGCGGCGGAAAGCTGGCTGGCGGCGGCCGGAGGGGACGATGAGGCGGCCGAAACTGCAAAGTTCATTGCCGAGTTGGAACAGGATGTTTTGCATATTGAGGATTGCGTGGCTTTCACCGGTTCGCCAATGGGGATAAAGCTTTTTGGCGAGGAGCGGGCCAAACAAATGAACGAACACGCCAGGGCGGTACAGGCCGCCGGCGCAACTTACTGCGATTGCCCGGCCTGTACTGCCGGCGCGGCGATTTTGGCAAGAAAAGCGGAATTGCTTTAAGATATGGTTAAACAGCGCTCAATTAATTTTGGGCGCTGTTTGGCGTTTCAGCGGAATTATCATTGCGCAGGATAGCGAACAAGTTGTTATTTAGTTCAAGAATTTCCTCGTGGATTTCGCTAATGCTTGTATTTAGTATATTTAATGCGCCGGCAAATTCGCCGGAAGAATATATATTGGTGTCTGCGGCAATATGCAGTACAAAGGCTAAGCTTTCAATCTTTGATATTTTATATTCTATTTTTTCCAGTTTAGAATTTGTTTCTTGTAGTGTTTTGTTTTTCATAAAAAGGCCTCCTTGATTTTTGTGCATATATAACATATATATATTGATGATATGTATAAGGTTTGCTTACATTATAGTACAATCTATATATAGTGTCAATAGTTAGGAGGCATATATGATAAAATTATTAAGTAGCCGTTTGCGTATGTTGCGCTTACATCATAAATATACACAACAGAATATGGCAGATTTTTTACATCTAACTTTAAATGGCTACCAAAAATATGAACAAGGCGAAAGCACACCACCCTTAGAAACTCTTGTAAAAATAGCGGATATATTTAATGTTTCAACAGATTTTTTGCTCGGCCGCGACGCATATTTGCAATCTATTGGCATAACGTTTGATATCGAAAATGCGGAAGATTAAAAATCAGAGTAAAAGCAACAGTGCGCCGCCGTTCTGACTGAAAGGAATAAAAACGGCGGCTATGTTATGCTTATTCCACAACCGGCGCGGCAATGGCTGGGGTGTTGTTCCAATCCCAAAATGCGGTGGTGATTTGCAGGGTGCTTTCAATATTGTTGGCGCTGGCCGAGGCGTTAATCTGCGCCTGGCGCAGCTGATGATCGTCCATTGTAACCCAAATGGTATAGGTAAGGCTGGAGAAATATTTTTCATAGTAGCCGGATTCGGTTTGCGGCTCAAAGGTCAGTTTATAGCATTTTTCTTCATCAACATTTTCCGCTTCGGCCTCGCTGACGTTAAGCATATCCGTTAGCTGAAAAGCCGCGCGGGGGTTAATATCACTGAGCAGGGCCTCGTTAGTCAGCATTTGCTGGTCTTCCACCACCAGCCATTGTTCGGTCAGCGAATCCTGGCGGTAAGTTTTGCCGCCGATTTGATATATATTCAGTTCGCTGCCTAAAACTTCGCCGCAAACATGATAATCAGCGCCGTTTATCTGGCCGTTAAGGTCGCCGAGCAGCGTTTCATCACTGCCCAGCAGCAGGCGGCTTTGCGTGTTAAAACTAAGGCTTTCGGCGGCCAGCAGATTTTCAATCGCTGTTTGCGCCAGTTCGGCCGGCGGCAGCTTGGGCGCGTTCAGGTTGGGGCGCAGCCAGCAGATGACGCCAATAATCAGCAGCATGACCAGACCGGCGGGGATAAGTATTTTTTTGGCGCTTAATTTGTTTGTATTCATAAACGGATACCTCTTTTCTCAATTATAGCCTGAAAAAAAATATGAGATAGAGGCAAATAAAATACCGAATAAAATTATGTTTGATGAGAAAATTTTTTCTTAACGGATTTTTTTGCAGGGTTTTGTTGATTATGCGAGAATATTTATAATGTGGATTTTATTTTCAGCCTTGGGGGTGTTATTATGCCGCTGCCAGAAAAATATACTTTAACAGAACTTATCCCGGCCGAGAATTTGGCGGCCAGGGTTAAAGAATTGGCGGCGCAGATTGACGCCTGTTATACCGAGCTGGGCGCTAAGGAGATTATGCTGGTTTGTGTGCTGCGCGGGGCCTGCGTTTTTTATGCCGATTTGCTGCGGGCGCTGCAAACGCCGGTGCGGGTGGATTTTTTGCAGGCTTCCAGTTATGTTGGTCAGGCCAGCAGCGGCAATTTGCATATCAGCAAGGATATTGAGAATATCGAAAATCAACACGTCCTGCTGGTGGAGGATATTGTCGATACCGGGTTTACTATGCGTTTGCTGTTAGAGCATTTACAGGCGCGCCGCCCGGCCAGTCTGAAAATCTGTACTCTGCTGAACAAGGCGGACGCCAGGCGTTATGAGGTTCCGGTTGATTTTATTGGTTTTGAGGTTCCGGAGAAGTTTTTGGTGGGCTACGGTTTGGATTATAATGATTCTTTCCGCAATCTGCCTTATATTGGAGAAATTGTTTTAGAATAAAATATAATGCTGAAATTTAAGCATTTTAAGAGGAGGCAATTACAATGATTGAAAAAGAACAAGTTTTGTGGCAGGTGGCGCAGCAGATGACCTTAAATTTGCAGGCAAATACCAAAAAATTGGCTGATTTACCGGTTGCCGAGCTGGAAAATATTTCACAGACTCCCGGCATTTTTGCTGTTTTTTATAATGGCCGGGAATTGGGCCTGGGTATTGGCAAGACTGATGAGCTGGCCATGCTCTATGTTGACGCGGCCTCGCAGATTGTGCGCCATTTGGGGCAGGAAGATACCGGCGCGACCGGTTTGCGCCGCTCTTTGGCGGCAATGCTGGCTTATAAATATGATTTGCAGGCTAAACCGCGCACGGACGATGTGAACGACGGCGACCGTTTCGATAACTATGCCCTGACGGCGGAGAGCGAGGGCAAATTGACTGACTGGATGAAAGAGAATCTTTATATTGGCGTGGTGGCCGCCTCGCCGGATACTATCGACCAGTTGGTGCCAGCGATGATCACTTCTAACGCGCCGGTTTTGAATTTAACTAATAATAAAAACAATCAGTATGGCGCGGAGGTTAAACGCTACCGTAAGCAGCTGACGGCGGCAGCCAGAGAATATAAAGACTGATTAACATAAAAGACAATAAATCGGTATACAGAAAATATACCGATTTATTGTCTTATTAGTTTTTATTATATGATACTGTTTGGGCTTAGTGGCAGTTATTGCTGGACTGCTGATTGGTCTGTTGGTTGGACTGACGGTTGGTCTGCTGATTAGACTGACGGTTAGTCTGTTGGTTAGACTGACGGTTAGTCTGCTGATTGGACTGCTGATTGTTAGTACGATTGTTAGCCATTGTTTTCACTCCTTTTTTGTTTTATTACAACTGCACTTATATTATGGTTAATTCCTGCGGCCATTATGTATATGTAGATAGAATTTTTTACAAACAAAGAATGTATATTTTGCGGCGGACGTGAAATAATAGATACAGAAGTCCGCAAGAGATAAAAGGGCAAGGTTGCGTCAGCTTACCGATAGTCTTTTTATCTGCGGACTTTTTTGTGAACACTTAGCGAATACTTAGCGATTGCTAAAAGGAATATTTGAATTGGGGGAGGCTGATTTTATGCAGCTTTTGGTGGCCAGCGGCAATGAACATAAGGTGGCGGAGATTAGAGAACTTTTGCGGGGCAGCGTCTGGGAGGTTGCAAGTCTAAGGGATTTTCCGCAGCTGCAAATGCCGGAAGAAACCGCGCCTGATTTTGTGGGTAATGCCGCCCTGAAAGCGCAGGCCGGCGTGGCGGCGACTGGCTTGTGGACGCTGGCCGACGACAGCGGCCTGGAGGTGGACTATCTGCATGGCGCTCCCGGTGTTTATTCCGCCAGATATGCCGGAGAGCAAAAGGACGATGCGGCAAATAATCGCAAGCTGCTGGCGGCAATGCAAAATTGCCCGGCGGGGGAGCGCGGGGCCAGATTCGTTTGTGCTTTGGTGCTTGCCGGGCCGGCCGGGCAAAGGTTTGAGGCTCTTGGCCGCTGTGAGGGCAGAATTGGCTACGCCGAGCGGGGCAGCCAGGGCTTTGGTTATGATCCGTTGTTTTTTGTGCAGGCTTATGACGATAAAACCATGGCCGAGCTGAATATGGCCGAAAAAAACCAAATTAGCCACCGGGCGGCGGCTTTGGCCGAAATGCTGCCGGTTTTGCAGCGTTTGGCTATAAATGAGAAAAAAAATTAAAATAAGTATTGATTTTTTTAGCAAAATGTGCTATATTAATTGTTAGCTGTTGAATTGCGGGTGTAACTCAATGGTAGAGAGTCAGCCTTCCAAGCTGAATACGAGGGTTCGATTCCCTTCACCCGCTCCAGATACGCGCCAGTAGCTCAGCAGGATAGAGCAACGGCCTTCTAAGCCGTGGGTCGGGGGTTCGAATCCCTTCTGGCGCACCATTTGGTGCATAGGAAAAATGTGCCAAAAAAACCGTCGATTCCGGCGGTTTTTTGCTTATATAGCTGTCCAGAAATTATGCTGCAATAGTTGTGGCCCTTAAACAATTATAAATAAGGAGGAATTTTAAATGAAAAAGTATGTCTGTGATGTATGTGGCTGGGAGTATGACGAGGCGCTGGGTGATCCCGAAAATGGCATTGCCCCCGGCACCAAATTTGAAGATCTACCGGCTGATTTTGTCTGCCCTTTGTGTGGGGTGGGTAAGGAATCTTTTTCAGAGGTAAACTGATTGTATAAACTTACATAAAATGCGCCGCACCATTTTACAATGGTTTGTTGCTGAAACTTTTTGCCGAAAGCCTGGGTCGGCGTTCTCAAGTTTACTAATTAATTATAACAGCCCTGTTTAAGCTGGTATGTTTGCTGTATTGGCCAGCTTTGGCAGGGCTGTTTTTATTTAACTGTTTAATGCCGGATTATTGCAGCCACTCTGCTGCCCATTTAGCTAATTCAGCGCCGGAAGCGCTGGCGTTCAGGCGTTTGCCGGCCGCCACTTTGGCGCTGGGCGCTAATTTTTGTATATTTTCTCCGGAGTTACCAATAGAACTGCCGCCGGAGGTGGCAAAAGGTACAATCGTTTGGCCGTTGAACGTATAGGCCTCTATAAACGTGTCGATAATTGCCGGTTCACGGTACCACCAGATAGGGAAACCGACAAAAATAAGGTTATACTGGCTGACATCACTGATTTTGCTGCGAATTGGCGGGCGGCAGCTCTGATCTTTATTTTCCAGAGAACTGCGGCTGTTGGGGTTGCGCCAATCCAAATCCGCCTCGGTGTAGGGTGTTTCCGGCTCAATCGCAAACAAATCTGCCTTGATTTCCTGGGCAAGCTTTTGCGCGAGAGCAGCGGTTACGCCGCTGGCGCTGAAATAGGCAACTAATACTTTACTCATTTTATACCTCCCTGAGAATTTTCGTATTTCGATAATTTTGCTATTTGGGGTTAATTGTTTATATTTAAGTGCTTTTTTATGTCTGGTTGCAGATAGGCGCAAAAAGTACCTTGCGTCTTTAGCGCCGCCTATTTTTCCAGCAATTCCTGACTTACTTTTTCCAGATTTGCTCGGATTGCAATATGCTGTGGACAGGCTTCTTCACATTTGCCGCACTTTATACATTCGTTGGCGGTTTTTAAGCCCTGGCCTTGCACCAGCCAATCCGCCTGGCCGAGAGCCATTTGTTTATCGCCGTAAAGGGTGAGGTAATTCATCGCCGTGAAAGAACCGGAAATACCAATCTGCATTGGGCAAACCTTGGCGCAGTAATTGCAGTTGGTGCAGGGGATAAGGGGAATTTGGCTTAACGCCTCCTGTGCTTTTTGCAGCGTTTCCTGCTGGCTGGCCGTCAGTGCCTGAAAATCCTGCATATAAGCCAGATTATCCTGCATTTGCGCCAGGTTGCTCATGCCGGAGAGCACGGTGATAACTCCCGGCAGGTTGGCGGCAAAACGAATGGCCCAGGAGGCCAGGCTGGAATCCGGCTCGGCTGCATGCAGAATATCGGCCACCGGCTGGGGCGGAGTGGCCAGCATACCGCCTTTGACCGGTTCCATAATAATTACCGGCTTGTTGTGCGCACGAGCGATTTCATAGCATTGGCGGGACTGCACAGCCGGATTTTCCCAATCGGCATAGTTTATTTGCAGCTGCACAAACTCCATTTCCGGATGCGCCTGCAAAATTGCCTCCAATTCTTCCGGTGTGGAATGGCAGGAAAAACCGACATGTTTAATTAGTCCGGCGGCCTTTTTCTCCTGTACCCAATCCCACATGGCGTAATCGTCAAAATATTTGGTGCGTTTGCCGCCCAGATTGTGCAGCAGATAAAAATCGAAATAACCAGCCCCGGTTTGACGCAGCGAGGTTTCAAATTGAGCGTAGGCCTCTTCCGGCGTCTGGCAGTTTATCCAGGCGGCGTTTTTGGTGGCCAGCTGATAGCTCTCCCGCGGGTAGCGTTCCACCAGCGCCTGGCGGATGGCTTCCTCGGAACCGGCATAGGCCCAGGCGGTGTCAAAATAAGTAAAGCCGGCTTGTATAAACAAATCGACCATTTGTTTAACCTGTTCAAGATCAATCGCATCGTTCTTTTGGGGCAGACGCATCAGGCCGAAGCCCAGTTTTTTTATATTTTCGCCTAACATAGTTATATAAACCTCCTATTTTATTGAACCTGGGACGGCATTGGTTGGCCATCTTTCTTAAAAGGCACCAGCCCGGTGCGGTGCAGGGCCACCATTATTGCCGGTAACAAAATCAGTTGCAGAATAATGCCGGGAATGGCGTTTAAGAGCGCGCCGGCCATAAACATCTGCCAGGTGAAGCCCGATGCGCCAACACCCAGCAGGCAAACCTGTGCCAATCCCCAAACCAGCCGCCCGGCCAGCATGGCCGTAATCAGGCAGCGATAAAGAGCAACGACGCATTGCCAGCGCGAATGGGCATAGAGCCAGCCGGCCACCAGACCGTAAGTCGCCAGCTCAAAGGCCATAGCTGCGCTGGTGGGGAGCGGCGGCATACCAAAAAGCATATGGCGCAGCAGTGGCATCACAAAACCCACCGCCAGGCCGTATTGCCAGCCGCAAATCAGACCGCAAAGCAAAACCGGAATGTGCATCGGCAGCAGCATATTGCCAATTTGGGGTATTTGGCCGGTAAAAAAGGGCAGCACCATCCCCAAAGCCAAAAACATTGCCGCATAACAGAGCATTTTGGTAGATTTGTTCAAGGTTCTTACCTCCTTTGGTTTAATCCAAAGTAAAATTTCTTCATAAACCTTTCCGTTCCTTTTTTATTTAAGATAATTTTTGATAATCCGCATCGTTTACAGGTTCCAGCCATTCATTGCAGGTGTCAATGCCGGGCACCTCCACCGCCAGATGAGAAAACCAGCTGTCTGGCGCGGCGCCGTGCCAGTGTTTTACGCCGGCTGGGATGTTCACCACGTCGCCGGGCCGCATGGGCTGCGCCGGCTGGCCCCATTCCTGATAAAAGCCCCGGCCGGCCACGCAGATCAAAATTTGGCCGCCGCCAGTAGCCGCGTGATGAATATGCCAGTTGTTGCGGCAGCCGGGTTCAAAAGTTACGTTGAAAATACCCACCTGCTGCCCGGAAAGGGGAGCCAAAAAGCTTTGGCCGCTGAAATACTGTGCAAAGCTGTCGTTGGGCTGGCCGATAGGAAAAATCATGCTTTTGGCGTGTGCTTCTTTGGCGCTTGCCGCTGGAGCGTCGTCTGTCCATACTTCTTTGGCCAGGCGAAAGGCTGCCCAGGCCTTGGGCCAGCCGGTATAAAAGGCGGCGTGGGTTAAGATTTCTGCAATTTCTGTTTGGGTTATGCCGTTGGCCTTGGCGCTTTGCAGGTGAAACTGAAAAGATGAGTCTACCAGGCCCTGGGCCATCAGAGCCACCACCGTAACCAGCGAGCGATCCCGCAGGGAGAGTTTGTCCTCCCGGCTCCAAACCTCGCCAAATAAAACGTCGTCATTCAGTTGTGCAAATTTGGGGGCAAAGCCGCCCAGTTGGGTACGGCCTGCGGTTTGTTTTACCATGTCTTTTCCTCCTTTGTTTGAACGTGCTAAAATATTTTTTTCTTCTATAATTAATATTATAAAACAAATGGCTTAAATTGTAAAATACTTCTTTTAAATTGTTAGGTATGTTTATAAGGCATTTTAAAAGTAAGAATGGAAGTATTTAGCCGCCATAGCTATTTATGGAGATTTGCCGGCATTTGGGTTTCGCTATTGACATAATGAGCAAAAAGTGTTAAAATAAAAACATTTTCAAAAAGCGATTGCCGGGCGCGGCTTTTTGGAGGGCATAAATAGGAACCTAAACATATTTTATGGTTTGGGGCACCGGGGAGGGGTTTGGTTTATGAAAAGGTATTTAGTTGCTGCTTTGTTGCTGTTAGGCACTGTTTTAGCCCTGACCGCCTGCGGCGCGGGTAATGATAACGCTGATTTTAACGGCGGTAATTCTGATAAATCACTAAAAATTGTAACAACAATTTTTCCGGAGTATGATTGGGTAAGGCAAATTGTCGGCGATTTGAACGGCCAGGCCGAAATAACATTACTAGTTGCGAATGGGCTTGATTTACACAGTTATCAGCCTACCGTAGAGGATATCCGTAAACTATCGGAATGTGATCTGTTCGTTTATGTGGGCGGCGAATCTGAAGAATGGGTGGAGGCTGCTCTACAGGAGGCGGTTAATCCAAATATGCAGGCGTTGAATTTGCTGGCCGTTTTAGGCGACGCTGCTATGGCCGAACAGACTGATCAGTTGACTGGTAAGCCGGAATATGATGAGCATGTTTGGCTTTCGCTGAAAAACGCGGGGCTGTTTTGCAGTATCATTGCTGAAAAGCTGGCGGATATGGACCCGGATAATGCGGAGGTCTATTTGGCTAATGCCGCTGCCTATCAGGAAAAGCTGGAGCTGTTGGATGCAGATTATAAGTCGGTGGTTGCCGCCGCGCCCCAAAAGACTCTGGTTTTTGCGGATCGTTTTCCGTTTTTGTATCTGGCGGAAGATTATGGTCTTAATTGGTATGCCGCTTTTGCCGGCTGCTCCGCAGAAACGGAGGCTAGTTTTGCGACAATTCAATTTTTGGCGGAAAAAATAGACGAGTTGGGTTTGCATAATGTTTTGGTTATTGAGCAATCCGACCAGCGATTGGCGCAGACGGTTGTACAAAATACGCAGAATAGGGATCAGCAAATTTTGGTTATGGATTCCATGCAGGCGATAACCTCTAAGGATATTGACGAGGGGGCAAGTTATCTGACGATTATGGAAAAGAACCTGGCCGCTCTGCGAGAGGCCCTAAATTAACGGTGGCGGTGAGGTTGATATGGCGCAAATATCTTGTCAAAATCTGACATTGGGTTATAATGGCCGGGTTGTTCTGGAAAATTTGAATTTTTCCGTCAATTCCGGTGATTATCTTTGCATTGTGGGTGAAAACGGTTCCGGCAAGTCCACACTGATGCGGACGCTGCTTAATTTGCAGCCGCCGCTTGGCGGCAGTGTTAGGTTGGGCGATGGTTTGAGTTTTAAGGATATTGGTTATTTGCCGCAGCAAACTTTAGTGCAGCGGGATTTTCCCGCGTCGGTGCGCGAGATTGTTCTTTCCGGCTGCCAAAGCCGCTGTGGTTTGCGGCCCTTTTATAATCAGGCGGAAAAAGCCCTGGCGGAGCAGGCTATGGAGAAAATGCAGATCGGCCACCTGGCCCGGCGCTGTTATCGGGAGCTGTCCGGCGGGCAGCAGCAGCGGGTTTTGCTGGCGCGCGCTCTTTGCGCGGCACGCCGGGTGTTGCTTTTAGATGAGCCGGTGTCCGGGCTTGATCCTAAAGTTACAGCAGAAATGTATGCTTTGATTGAAGATTTGAACCGCCGCGAGGGTATTACTATTATTATGATTTCGCATGACGTTGTGGCGGCGGTGCAGTATGCCAGCCATATCTTGCATATAGGGCCGAAAATATTTTGGGGCGGCAAAGAGGCCTATCTGCAAAGCGGTATGTTGAATGTGGCGAGGGGTGGGGCACAATGAGCGCGATTATGGAAAATCTGACAACTTATTTGCAATATCCCTTTGTGCAGTATGCACTGATTGTGGGGGTGCTTATTGCCTTGTGTTCCTCTTTGTTTGGGGTAACTCTGGTGTTGAAACGCTTTTCGTTTATTGGTGATGGGCTTGCGCATGTGGCCTTTGGCGCGATGGCGGTTGCCTCTGTTTTGAACTTCAGCAATAATATGTTTTTCATTTTGCTGGTTACTATGCTATGTGCCATTTTGCTGCTGCATACCGGGCAAAACACCAAAATTAAGGGCGACGCCGCTATTGCGATGCTTTCGGTGGGGGCGCTGGCAGTTGGTTATTTGCTGATGCACCTTTTCGCGACCGGTCCCAATCTGGCCGGTGATGTATGCAGTACGCTGTTTGGTTCTACATCTATTTTAACGCTGACCTCAGGCGAGGTTAAGTTATGCGTAGCATTGTCAATTATTGTCGTTTGTTTTTTCATATTCTTTTATAACAAAATTTTTGCGATAACCTTTGATGAAGATTTTGCTAAGGCCACGGGCAGCCGGGCGGATTTGTATAACCTGTTTATTGCCGTTATTATCGCGGTTATTATCGTTTTAGCAATGAATTTGGTAGGCTCGCTGCTGATTTCGGCGTTGATTATTTTTCCGGCGCTTTCGGCTATGCGTATCTTTCAGACTTTTTTCAGCGTAACAGTATGTTCGGCGGTTATGTCGGTTAGCTGCTCTTTGGGCGGGATGGTGCTTTCTGTGGTGGGCGGCACGCCGGTTGGCGCAACGATTGTGGCTGTACAAATTGCGGCGTTTGCGGCGGCCTGCGTTGTTGGCAAGGTTTTGAGAAGATAAAGGATTATCGTTGTTTAAGATGAACGGCGGGACGCAGGTGTTCAGGAGTAACTGTGTTTCGCCGTTTGTGTTTTCCCTGGAAAGTTAATGCTCTGCCGGCATAGGCCCGGTTTTAAGTGTAAAAAAACTGAACTCAACATCTTGTGATGCTAAGTTCAGTTTTTTATGTTTGGTGGAGTACCACCATTCAAATCCGAACCCATAACAGCCTCAATATCCGAAAGAGTAATCGTATCGGTTCCGCCCTTAAAGTTATATGTCAAAACCATTTTATCATCAAAAAGATATATCGCATTGATGAAAGTATCAATAATCCTCTTTTGATATTCTCTGCTATTTACATCACCATATTTAAACTGATTTATCCATTTCACAATCAATTCCTTAG
Organism: uncultured Bacillota bacterium; assembly: GCA_948907985.1. GTDB lineage: Bacteria > Bacillota > Dehalobacteriia > UBA4068 > UBA4997 > Avidehalobacter. The sequence goes on along the minus strand of CAQWMM010000010.1, from coordinate 10,871 downwards.
TATAGCGTGGCTTTTGCAATTCAGCTTGCAAAATGCTTATCTCTAAATGCTCTTTCTGGTTTTCCAATTCCTCTAATCTTTCTTTAGTCGATTTTGTCAAAATACCCTGTTGAATGGCATTAAGCATATTTTCAATATTTTTTTCTGTGGCTGTTAATTGCTGCTTCAGTGCCGGTATTGTCAAATCCTCTTTATCCTGCAAAATAATCAAAGCATCAGCGATACGGTCTATTTCTCTGTCTTGTAGTACCTTATCAATAGTCAATTTGACTACTATCCGCTCAAGCCAATCCTTCTTAATAGCTTTTTTATTGCAGCCTTTTTTACGCTTGGCATTACCGCATTTATAGTAATAATAAGTTTGCCCAGTGTGGCTGGTGCCGCTTTCTCCGACCATCATTCGTTCGCATTTGCCACAAAACAATTTAGTGGTTAGCAGAAATTCATTCTCCGTTTTGCTTCTGGCCGGAGCTTTTTTATTTTTCTCCCGTCTTTCCTGCACCCTATAAAATAATTCCTCCGGTACAATAGCCGGAACACCGTCAGGAATGATAATATCCTGATAACGATATTCACCAATATATTTTCGATTAGCCAGCATAGCGCTGAAGCTACTTAGAGAAAATGGTTTATTACGCTTGGTTTTCAAACCTCGACTATTCAAATCCTCTATAATGGTTCTCATAGTTTCGCCGTCGGCATAGCGAGTGAATATCTCTAAAACGGTTGGTGCAGTAATAGTGTCTATCTCTAATTTCTGCTCTTTGCCTAAAACATAACCCAGCGGAATACCGCCGCCATTATTTTTGCCTTTAAGGGCATTTTCTCTTTGACCTCTATGTATCTTTTCGGACAACTCCGCAGAATAATATTCAGCATAGCCCTCCAGCATTGATTCCAGAATGATACCCTCCGGGCCGTCGGAGATATTTTCTTTAGCTGAAACCACCTTAACGCCATTCTTTTTCAAAATGCGTTTATAATGGGCGCTGTCATATCTATCACGCGAAAATCTGTCCAGTTTCCAAACCAGAACAATATCAAACAATTCTTTGGCGCTGTCCTTTATCATACGTTGAAATTCCGGTCGGTCGGCAGTTCTGGCAGATAAAGCCCGGTCTATGTAGCTGGTTAGAATAGTAATGCCGTTGTGCTCGGCATATTCTCTACATTCCCTGATTTGTCCTTCAATGCTTTCTTCTCGCTGATTATCTGATGAGTATCTGGCATAGATTACCGCTTTCATTTGTTGCCCTCCAACATTTCAAAATTCTGTGATATGCCCAGACTTTTGCGCAATTCTTTCATTCTTTTGTCTACTTGTTGCATTGAAACACCTCCACATTTAAGTAATTATATTATAACCCTTTTATAAGATGATGACAACTCTTTATGGTGTAAATTTGTAGTAAAAGCGTTTCGGTAGAAATGCGTAGCCATTCAAGCTTTGCTTGAATGTTCAAAGGGGTTTGGGGATATTCCCCAAGAGAAAAGCACCAATTTAAGGAATAGGAAATTGGTGCTTTTTTTGTGTTTGGGTACCCAAACACATTGCTTGCTATGTTATTAGCGTTTGCAAATATGCTGTTTGAAAGCCACTATGCGGTAACTAAACTCTGCCAACACAATTCCCCCAATCACGTCAGTAATCACGTGTTGTCTAATCGTTAAGGTGCTGATACAAACCGCCAATGCCATCAATAAGGAAAACCATTTATACCAGCTTGCTATATCCTTGCGCTTGCGTACTGCAATCCAACATAGCCAGCTGACCAGACAATGAATGGATGGGAACAGGTTGCTTGGCACATCAATCTGATATAAAAATTTTAGCAAGGTGTTCCAAAGGCCATTATCAGCAACAGGTGGGCGAGTATTGGTGGTGGGCAGTAAAACAAAGCAGGCAAAACAAATTGCTTTTGCCAGAAAATCAGTGAGAAAAAAACGGTAGGCAAGTTCCCTTTCCTGCCGGGCGCTTAACAGATAGTTAATCGTCCAGAAAATATAACAGCCAAAGTAAATGCTGACTGTCCAGGGTAGGAAAGGCAGCAGTCGATCCAGGCTTGAAGTCCAATCATAGTGCAGCCTGTTTTGTGTAAGCCGGTTTGCGCCATAATAAATTAGTTGATTCCAGACCAGAGCGGCCAGCGGCAAAAGCAGCGTTCGCACTATTTTACTTTTCGGCATTGCCAATCCATTCCCCCAGCTGCACACGCACCTCCTCACCAGCCGCCAGCTTTTGCGCAAGCTTCGGCCGCAATTTAATGCGGTTTTTTTGAAATAAAAGTACGATGGTGGAGCCGGCCAGTTCAAAATGCCCCTTTTCCGCCCCTTTATAAAACCGCTTATTTTGGTATGCGTTAAAAATGCCGCCCACAATCAACGCACCAATTTCCGTCTGTACCACCGGGCCAAAGTTTTCCGTAGTCAGCAGGCTACAGCAGCGGCGGTTCAGTGTGTAAACCGGATAAACAGCACAGGCTAGCGGCTGCACACTATGCAGCTCTCCGGCAATATACCGGCATTCTCCCTGATAGCCGTTGTCAATATAGCAGTAATGATGATAATCGGAAGCGCACAGCCGAAAAATCAGGCAGTCGCCCTCAACATAGTCCGCCGCCAGCTGTTTGTCCTGTAACAAATCCGCCAGCCGATAAGACGAACCTTTAATATTGAAGCTGCTGTCGGCCTGAATAGCAAAGGCGCTTAGCCAAGCGTCGCAGGGGCTGATTAAATGCTCCGGCTGCATATCCAACTTTGTAGCTGGCCGTCGGCGAATAAAGAAATCTCGATATGATTTAAAAGATAGGCGTTCCTGTTCGCTTAATTGAATTTTATTGCGCTTGGCATACCAACCGATGAAAGGCCGGGAATATTTTGAGCAAAGAAAACGTACTGCCAGCTGGTCAGCCTGACTTTTTAGCAGGCGGCGCAGCAGAAAACGCCCAACTCTGCTGCCATATAAAAAACGCACAGCCAGTGAGTTAGCATCTTTTTTCATAACTTTACCACCAGCATTAAAAATTCCGCCAAACCGCAAACCAGCATCGCAATTTGCATCGGCAGCCGGGGCTTTTGCAGCTTGAATGGCAGCAGAAAGGCCAACGCCGTCAGCAGCATTGCGCTTAAAGCAAACAGCGGCAACAGCCAGTTAAACAGCCTGGCCAGCCCCAGCGTCGCCGGAAAAATCAGCGCCGAGCTGGTTACCGGCAACCCCTGATAAAATTCTCTGGCGTTGGAGCTGCCGCTTTGCCGCTCCGCCTCGTCAACATTGAACCAGGCCAGGCGGATTAAAGCGCAAAGCAGATATAATCCGCCCAAAACACAGCTGAAAAAGTTTGCGCCAGCTAGCTGGCAGACAATAAGCGCCGGCAGCACGCCAAAGCAGATTAAGTCGCTCAGGGAGTCAATTTGAATACCAAAACATTTTTCCTGCCTGGTGCGCACCTTGGTGGCCGCCACCCGGCCGTCGAACATATCGCATATGCCGGAAAGCAACAGGCAGATAAGCGCCGCATAAGGCGAGCCCTGCATAGTTAAAATAATACCGGCAAAGGAAATTAACATTCCCAGGTATGTAAGCAGCACCGTATAATTATAAAATCCCAACAACATTGTTTAATACCTCCTTAAAGCAGATAAGCAAAAGCAAAGCTGTAAGCCAGAATACACCAGGGCTTGGCCAGTAAAATAATCCAGATAAATTTTTTGGCGGACATTCCTGTAAGCCCGGAAAAATAACAGAGAAAGTCATCTGGCGCCAGCGGCAGCAAAATGGCTAAAGCCAGCACAACAGTGTAACTTTGGCTGCGATTCAGCCAGTTTGTCCAGCGTTGATATTTTTTCAGCGGCAGTAGCTGCCGCACCAAACCGGTGCCGAAACGCCTGGCCAGCCAGAAAGCGGTAATGGAGCCGGCGCTGATGCCCAGATAATTACACCAGAAGTTACCGCTCACACTGAACATACCAGCGCCCACGATACTGCCAAAAAAGCCCGGCAGCACCGGCACAATAACCTGAATGGCCTGAATTAAAATCAACATCAGGGGAGCCAGCAGGCCAAAGCTGCCGATATATTCTTTTAGGCTCTCCGGCGAGTTAAAATGCCCCTGCTGCCAGCCGTAAAGCACTGACAGCGTGCCGGCCGCCAGCAGCGCTAAAACCAGGCCGGTCAGCACGATTTTTAAGCGGCTTTTCTTTGTCTGCATATCACTCCTCCTGTTTGTAATGATTTTAGAATATTATAAAACTAAATTCTAAAAATTCGACTAGCTAATTTATGAAGAAATCTGAATTTTGCCAATGGCCTATATGAAAAAGCCGTTTGATTTAGTATAATTAAATCAGTAATAGCTAAAATCGTTAGCAAAAAAGAGGTAATAAAATTATGGAAGAAAAAAAGATTTTATTTGCCGACGACGACCCGGAAATTCGTGAGGTACTGCGCCTGCTGCTTAGCAGCGAGGGCTATAATCTGTTGGAGGCCGCCAACGGCGAGGAGGTTTTGCGGCTGCTGGACGATACGGTGGATTTGGTAATTTTGGATGTGATGATGCCGGGGTTGGGCGGTTTTGCAGCCTGTGCGGAAATTCGCCGCCGCTCCGCAGTGCCGGTGCTGTTTCTCACCGCCAAAGCGCAGGATTCCGACAAAACGCTGGGCTTTTCCGTAGGCGGTGATGATTATTTGGCCAAACCCTTTTCCTATACGGAGTTTATCTCCAGGGTTAAGGCAATGCTGCGTCGTTATTATGTTTACGGAGCCAAGCCCCAGACCGGCGGCGGCTTAATTTATTGCTGCGGTAACATTGAAATAGACCCGGAACAATGCCTGGTGCGGCAAAACGGCCGGGAGGTGTTGTTGACGGATACGGAATATCGTATTTTATATCTGCTGGCTACGCACCCGAAAAAGATTTTCTCGGTGCAAAATATCTATGAAAGCGTTTGGGGAGAGCCTTATTTTTACAGCTCCAACAACACTGTGATGGTGCATATTCGCAATATCCGACGCAAGCTGGGCGACGACTCGCAAAACAGCAAAACTATCCGCACCGTTTGGGGAAAGGGGTATCGTATTGAATAAACGTTGGTATTTGCAAGGCTTGAGCGCTCAGCTTTTCAAAAGCGTGCTGCTTTCATTGCTGGCGGCAGTAATCGTTTTTATACCTTGCTTGTCGCTTGGCAATCAGCTTTTGGCTAAAACAGTTTACGGCCGCCCTTTTATGGCGCAAATGGCTGATGAGCAGTTTGCAAAATTGCAGGAATATGTAGCGCAGCGTCAGGTTACAATGGAAAATCTGCACCTGCTTAACGCCTGGTGCAGCCGGGGCGATAAGGTGTATTTAACCGTTTATTTGCACGGCCGTATCCTATATGAATCGCCGCAGGCTGCGAATGTTGAACCTAATCCAGAGGATTTTAACGTCAGTTTTGAAGACGAAGAGCAGGAATATGCCCTGACCTTGAGCGACGGCACAGCGGTGCAGGTCTTTCTGTACTATTATGCCGGCGACGCTTTCTATTATTGGGTGTTGGCGGCCTCCGGCCTGCTGGCCTTTACGGTGTTTTCCGTTTGCTTTATTGGGCTTGTTAATCACAAGCTGCGCTATATAAAGCGTTTGAAACGGGAGCTGGATATTCTGGCCGGCGGCGATTTGCATTATCCTGTGACGGTGAAAGGCCAGGACGAGCTGGCCGAGCTGGCTTTTGGCATAGACCAGATGCGAATTTCTATTTTGACGCATCAAAAGGCGGAGGAGCAAATACGTTCTGCCAATTCTCAGCTGGTTACGGCAATGTCGCACGATTTGCGCACGCCGCTGACCTCTCTGTTGGCTTATCTGGAGCTGCTGGAGCGTGGCAAATACGCCGATGAAGCCCAGCTGCGCCATTTTATCAGCCGCAGTTTGGAAAACACTCTGCGCATTAAAAATATGGCAGATAAGCTTTTTGAATATTTTCTGGTTTATTCAACGGAATGGGAGCAGCCGGATTTGGAGCCGGTGGCCGCTGACGAATTGCTGCAACAGTTTTGGGGAGAATATGCTTTTGCTTTGGAAAATAATGGTTTTAAGGTTGCAAGCGATTTTCGGCAGCTGGATTGCCGGCTAAATGTGAATATTGAAATGCTGCGCCGGGCCTTTGATAATCTCTATGCCAATATTTTAAAGTATGCCGATGTCGCTCAGACGGTAAAAATTTACTGGTGGAAAGATGATAAGCAGGTGTGTCTTTTATTGAGCAATCACATTGCCAATACCAGAAACGTAAAGGAAAGCACCAACATTGGCCTGAAAACCTGCCAGCGCATTATCCAAGAGCATAATGGCAGCTTTAACTACAAAATACAGGATAAGCAATTTCAGGTGAAAATTACTTTACCCTTTATTTAAAATGTTCGTGATAAAATAACGGTTTGTTCCATTTTTTGAAACAAACCGTTATTTTTATTTATTTACCGGCATTACCTTTTCAAAACGAAAACTGGCGTCGCAGCCTGGGATTTCTCCGCCCACCTCCATTTGGGGCATATCAGTCTCCGGGTGATGTTCATTGAAGAACTCCACAATATGAAAGCCGCATTTGTTCACATAAAAATGAATGTTGCGCTGTTCAAAGTAAGGGGTAATCGTTTCCCAGACCAGGGTTTCCGGATAGGCCGCCTCCACCGCCTGCCAGGCGGCTAGCCCCAGCCCCTGGCTATGCTTTGCCGTATCAACGAAAAACAAGTCCAGGGAATTATGCCTGGTTTGCTTATCAATGCTTAACAAAACGCCACCGACTTTTTGGCCCTCGTGCATAATATGATAAGCCACTGCGCCGGGCGCAGCAAAAGCCTCCTGAAGCTCCCGGTCGTTGGGGATAGGCTCTGGCAGGGGACCAAAATTCTCCACCACCGCCTTGGCGAACGCTTGTTGCAGGCGTTGGCAGAAATCCGGCTGCTCCTGCGGTTTAAGCGGCTTTAATTCCACTTTTAAGACTGTCAAAAAAATGCTCCTTTCTGTATTAAATTTTATAAGATTATATAACAAAAGGCGCCTTAAAACAATAAGCCTGCGTTTAATTTAAGAAAACTTCAGAAATGCCGAAGGCTAATTCAGCTTTAAGATTTGTTAAGAAAATCAGCGCTAAAATGTTAAGATATGGGTTTTAGAATATAATCAGGCTCAGGAACAGCACAATTCCTGAGATTTACATAGAAAATATATTAACGAAAGGACGTGTGCATTTATGAACAACAAATTTAACAGAATTAAAGGTATTGCAGGTATTGTAATGATTTTGGTGGTGGCGCTTGCCTCTTTAACCGGCTGTGCCGGCGGCGCTGGCGATAAGGATAAAAAAACGCCGCCCAAAACGCCGACTAAGCAAAGCCAGACGGTTGGCACAAACAGTACAGTGAAAACGCCGAGCAGCCAAAGCAATACCGGCAAGGCGGATGCTAAACCGGTGCAAGACCAAACTGACACAAACAAGAGCAACACAAATGCCGGCCAAGCTAAAACTGACAATGACAAGAGCAAAACTGATACGAACAAAGCTAAAGCCGATAAGGAAAAGAGCAAGAGCGACACAAAGGAGGTCAAAACAGATAAGACTAAAACTAAAACTGATGTAAAAAAGACCAAAGCTGAAGCTGGCAAAAATGTTGTAAACAAGTCCACAAACGCCAGTAAGAGCAACAATAATAAGAGCGAGAAATAATCAATGACTCGCAGTAAATACCCACTAACGCTACCTCCTACACAAGTGTTTAGGGGGTATTTGCTGTTGTTAGTTGATAAGGAGGCAAGATAATGGCCAAGCAAACAATTTTACTGGTAGACGATGAGGCGGAAATCCGCGAGGGGCTGCGTATTTTGCTAAGCGGTGAAAATTATCTGATTATTGAGGCGGCCAACGGTCAGCAGGCATTGGAACAGTTGACGGCAAACTCAAACAGTATTGATTTGATTATTTTGGATATTATGATGCCCGGTTTGTCCGGCTTGCGTGTTTGTGAGGAAATACGCAAAAGCTCAACCGTCCCCATTTTATTTTTAACGGCCAAAGCGCAGGAATCTGATAAGCTGCTGGGTCTGACCGCTGGCGGCGACGATTATCTGGCCAAACCTTTTTCCTATGCTGAACTGATTGGCCGGGTTAAGGCTTTGCTGCGGCGTTATTATGTTTATCAGGGTAAAGGGCAAAAGGGGCTGCAATATCAGAATAATATGCTGATTGCCGGCGGCATAAAAATTAGCCTGGAAAGCAATCAGGTTTGGGTGCAGGGGCAAGAGGTGGAGCTGACCAGCATTGAATATCATATTTTGCGCTTGTTAATGGAAACGCCCCAAAAGATTTTTTCCACACAAAATATCTATGAAAGTGTTTGGAATGAACCTTATTTTTATATATCCAACGGCACTGTTATGGTGCATATACGTAAGCTGCGTGTTAAAATTGAAACCGACCCGCAAAATCCCCGTTATTTGAAAACCGTTTGGGGTAAGGGTTACCGCTTTGAGGCAGCGTTAAATGAGGTGGACAATTATGACGCAGAGTAAATCGACCAGCCTGACCGTACAGTTTAGCCGTTTGCTGCTTGTAGCAGGAATTGCGGCGTTGCTTTTGTTCTCATTGTTGCGCTGGGGCGGTGGTCTGCTTTTAGAAGCGTATTTTGTCGAGTCTGATTTTCAAGCCAGAATAAACGATACCAGAATGACAAATTTGCAGGAATATGTCAATAAAAATAATTTGCAGGTCAAAGACAGTTTACAGCTAACCGAATGGGTTAAAAAGCAGCCTTTAATTTTGTTGGAGGTTTATCGAAACAATATTTTGCTTTACAATTCCACAGCTCCGGGCGAATGGCCGATGGAGGAAAATGAACTTGAGGTTCCTTACTATGATTGGCAATCATATTATCAGATAAGTTTTGCCGATGGTCAGGCTGACGTTCTTATTTATGCCGATGATACCTATCGCTGGTTTTTATATCTGACACTGGTTTCATTGCTGTTGGCCTGTCTGCTGTTTTTGCTTATCTTTCTATATGGTTGTAAGAACATTGTAAAATACATCTGTCGGCTTTGCCAGGAAATTCAGGTGTTGGAGGGAGGTGATTTGAACAGTTCCATTACATTGCAGGGCAATAATGAACTAACCCAACTGGCGCAAAGTTTAGACTCTATGCGTCAGGCGTTTAAAGAGCAGAGAGAGCAGGAAGTGGTAATTTTTCAATCTCATCAGCAGATGATTACAGAAATGTCGCACGATTTGCGCACGCCGCTTACCACATTGCAGATTTATACGGATATTCTGCGTTTACAAAAATATGAACCAGACCAGTTGGCGGATTATCTAAACAAAATAGACGCCAAAGCTGCTCAAATTAAACAGCTTGCTGACAATATTTTTACTTACTCATTAGCGACAAAGAAGCAGTATGTGGAACATAATATAAAAAGTGATTCAAAATAAATTTTTCATAGTTGAGGTTAATTACACTATGAAAAAGAGTTTTTTTGCCGAGCGCCTCCTGATTTTCAATGTTTTTAACGAGTTACATTGAATAATTAGGAGGTTCTGTTTATGTTTATTGCCAAAACGGATTACACATTAAATAAAAAGAATAAAGACGCTATTGTTTGCAAAACGGCAGTTGGTAACTATGTGTTGCTGAAACGAGAGGATTTTGCCAGTGATGATGAATTTGAGAAATGGAAAGCCTGGTCAGATGAAGATTATCATATTGAAGAAAATGCTACTCGAAGAACCAACCGCAAAAATGTGATGTTAAGCGAGAAGCTGGATAATGAAATTTCCTGCCTTTCTGCGGAGGAATTGCTTTGTGAAAAGCTGGATGGTTTAGAGCGAATTGACAACGTGTGTCGTATAAAGGATTTGCTGACTGAAACCCAGTACCGGCGGTTATGGCTTTATGGTGTTAAAGGCATAAGTATGCCCAAGATTGCTAAATTGGAGGGTGTTAGCACAAGCTGTGTTTCCAGTTCAATATATGGAGCTAGAAAGAAAATTAAGAAACGATTAATCGAGTTTACCAAATAGCCTAAGAGATAAGCAAAACGGAGCAGATTACATAAAAGTTTTCTGCTCCGTTTTGTGCTTTGTAGAAAAAGTAAATGCTGTTTTGAGCTTTTAGGTATTACCCTACACGCACCCTTAAAAATGAGCTTTTAGAGTTTATGAAAGCCTTATGTGGTGCGGCTTTAAAAATCAACTTTATCTGCAAAAGGCTCATTCATATGGATAGCTGAAAAATTTTTTAATGAATATTACAAATAATCTTGACAACACTCATCTGGTTTATATTTGTTGGTTGAACAATATTTTTTTGAATGGACAGCAGGGCTTGACATTTATCAAAAAATCAATTAAAATATAAACATCAATTAAATAATTTCAAACAGTAACCGCAGGTCTTGACAGCCTGTGGTTATTTGTATTACAAAAGGAGGTAGGTTACTGCAAACACACCGGTTAAGAATTATAAACAGTATCGCAAAACCAGAAAGCTGTTGAACGAATGCTGCAACTTCTTTATAAATCAAAAGCCAAACAATGTGTAATCTGTGGCAAACCATTTATGTCCGGTTCAAACAGGGCTAAATATTGCCTAGATTGCTCAATTATGGAGAGGAAACGCAAAGAGGCAACCAGACAACGAAACCGTTATAATTCTACGCATTTAGAAACGCTAAAAGCCTTATAAATAGCTATTTGTAACAGTTTTATCAATATAGGGTATGTATTATAATATCAGAAAGGAGAATGTCAAATGTATAATATAACCACAAATCTAGCCTGAAATCTAAAAATTTGGAGGTAATGAATGCCAGAGAAAGAAATTGATACTAAAAACTACAGTG
>CAQWMM010000009.1 GCA_948907985.1 uncultured Bacillota bacterium | reverse complement strand
AAATTTTACCGAAGATAAAACCAGTCCTGCCGGTATAAGTTCAAGGACATCTGGGCAAATATATTAACATCAAGGCATTAAAAAACAAGGCAAACCACAGTGTGCCGGCCTACATAAGCCAGGCTGCGGTTTACCCAAAAACGACAGGGAGTGAGAGAAATGCCCTTAAAAAGAGGCGATATTTACTTTGCAGAGCTAAACCCAGTGCAGGGCTCGGAACAAGGCGGTATGCGCCCCGTGTTGGTGGTGCAAAACGACGTGGGCAACAACTACAGCCCCACAACTATCGTGCTGCCGATAACCTCGCGTCTGGCCAAGCCCAAGCTGCCAACCCATGTGGCTTTAAGCCGTCAGGAATCAGGACTTACCAGAGATTCGGTGGTGCTGGCCGAACAAATCCGCACTATTGACAAGGTTCGCTTGCAGCAAAAGGTGGCCTGCCTGGACGCTATAACCATGAACCGCATCAATCAGGCCATGGAAATTAGTATGGGCATTGCGCCCGAACGTTTTGTGCATTAAAATATATAAAACAAACGCCGTCGTTTTCAATTCCTTTCAGTCAAAACGGCGGCGCACTATTGTTTCATTTAAAAATCGCCCCAGAAATTTTCCGGGGCGATTTTTGTACCCAATAATTTAGTAAATACGTTTAACAGCAAAGCCTTCGTCCTGGAGGGCCTCCAACACCTCCTGAATATGCAGGTGGCCGTTGGTTTCCACCGTAACCTCCAGCACCACCTTGTTAGAGTAGCGATCCAGCGCCTTAAACTGGTCATGCTCCAATTCAATAACATTGGCGTTATGCTCCGCCAGCAGGTTAGCAACTTTAGCCAGCTGCCAGGGCTTGTCCGGCAGTTCTACAGAGAAGCACATAATCCGGCCGCGGCTGATCATACCCTGATTGATAATGGAAGAAATTGTTACCATATCAATGTTGCCGCCGGAAAGCGGACAAATAATTTTTTTGCCGGGCTGGGCGCGCTTTTTCACCGCCGCCAGAGGAATCACACCGGCAGTTTCCACCACCAGTTTTTGCTTTTCCAGCGTCAGCAAAAAGGCCTCCATAATATCTTTTTCCGTAACCGTAACAATATCATCCAAATACTTAGCGCAAAGCGCATAGGTTAAATCGCCGGGGCGGCGCACCGCCACGCCCTCGGCGCAGGTTTTCAGATTTTCCAGCGTGGAGGGGCGGCCCTGCTCCAGCGAGCGTTTCATCGACATTGCCCCAACCGGCTCCAGACCAATCACCTTAATTTTGGGATTAACCGCCTTGGCCGCCATAGCAATACCCGCCGCCAGACCGCCGCCGCCAATCGGCACCAGAATCTCGTCCGCGTCCGGCAGTTCGGTCAACGCCTCCAGAGCAATAGTGCCCTGGCCGCAAATCACGTCATAATCATCAAAGGGATGAATAAAAGTATAGCCGTTTTCCTCCGCCAGCTGCACCGCTTTTTCATAGGCCTCGTCAAAAACATCGCCGGCGATCACCACATCAGCGCCCAGATTTTTAGTAGCCTCCACCTTTAAAAGCGGCGTAACATTAGGCATAACGATAGTGGCCTTAACCCCTCTTTGCCGGGCCGAAAGCGCGCAGCCCTGGGCATGGTTGCCAGCCGAGGCGGCAATAATACCCCGCGTCGCTTCCTCCGCAGTCAGATTGCTGATTTTATTATAAGCGCCGCGAATCTTAAAAGAGCCAGTGCGCTGCAAATTTTCCGGTTTAATATAAACATTGCAGTTATATTCCTTGCTGAAAAAGATACTGTGCATCAGCGGTGTGGGCAGCAAAACCCCTTGCAGGTTGGCCTCGGCCTGCTTAACATCGGCCAGATGGTCCCGCTTCAAATACTCGTCTACCTGTTGTTTATCCATTAATTACGCCTCCAGAATGAAACTTTTTTCTAACATTTTTTATCTAACAATGCCGCCCGGCAAAATTTCGGCCGGCGCCTGCAAAACCTGTAATTGATCGCCGAATGAAGCGGCTAAAATCATCCCGCGGGATTCAATGCCACGCAGCTTGGCCGGTTTAAGATTAGCTACCAAAACCAGCTGCTTACCCACCAAATCCTCCGGCTGATAGTATTTGGCAATACCGCTGACAACGGTACGCTGGCTGGCCTCGTCCGGGCCAAGCTGAACCGTCAGCCGCAACAGCTTATCCGCTTTTTTAACTTTCTCGCAGGCCACAACCTTACAAACCCGCAAATCCAGCCGCTCAAAATCTTCAATGCTGATTTCCGGCTTAATCGGCTCAATCGCCGGGGCCACAACGCCCTCTGCCGGTTCAACCGGGGCTGGCTCGGTTTCCTCCGCCAGCTGCTTTTCCCAATCAATCCGCGGGAACAAAGGATCGCCGCGCCGAATCTTTGTTGCAGCCGGCAAGCCGCCCCAGGCCAAAGCGTCCCAATCCTGGCCGGCTGCCGCCGCGTCCAGACCAAGCTGCTGCCAAACCCGGTCCGCCACGTTGGGCATAACCGGCGAAATTAAGATTGTTACCTGGCGGATAACCTCGGCCAGATTATACATAACCGTTTTCAGCTTTTCCACTTCGCCATTTTTATTCAGCGTCCAGGGCGCGGTATAATCAATATATTTGTTGGCCTTGTCCACCAGTTTCCAAATCTCGGCAATGGCGTTGGCAATATCCACCTTGTCCATATATTTGGCCATATTAGCCGGTGTTTCCGCCGCCAGAGCCAGCAGTTCGGCGTCAAAATCCGTCCCGTCGCTGCCGGGCGCAACTTCGCCGCCCAAAAACTTCTCAATCATAGCCGTTGTGCGGGAAAGCAGATTGCCATAATCGTTGGCCAAATCCACGTTAATACAGTTAACCAGCGCTTCCTCGCTGTAATTAGCGTCCATGCCATAGGCCATCTCGCGCAGCAGGAAGAACCGGATAGCGTCTACGCCGTATTTCTCCACCAACACCACCGGATCAACAACATTGCCCTTGCTCTTGCTCATCTTGCCGCCCTGCATCAGCAGCCAGCCATGCGCCACCACCTTTTTAGGCAGCGGCAGCCCGGCTGCCATCAGGATAATCGGCCAGACAATCGAATGGAAACGAATAATATCTTTGGCCATCAAATGCACGTCAGCCGGCCAGTACTTCTGGTATTTGCTCTCATCAGCTCCGCCCAGCCCCAGCGCCGAAAGATAGTTAACCAATGCGTCAAACCAAACATAGACGACGTGTTTTTCATCAAACGGCACTTTAATACCCCAGTCAAAGGTGGTGCGGGATACGCACAAATCTTCCAGCCCCTGCTTAACAAAATTAATCATTTCGTTGCGGCGGGTTTCCGGCTGAATAAAATCGGGATTTTCCTCAATAAACTTCAGCCACCTATCCGCATACTTGCTCATCTTAAAAAAATAACTCTCTTCATGCGCCAGCTGCACCGGCCGGCCGCAGTCCGGGCAGGTATGCCCCTCCGCCAGCTGATGCTCGGTGAAAAAGGTTTCACAGGGAGTACAATACCAGCCGGAATATTCCGATTTATAAATATCGCCCTGATCGTATATTTTCTGGAAAATTTTCTGCACCAACTGTTCATGCCGCGGCTCGGTTGTGCGGATAAAATCGCTATACTCAATATCCAAAAGCTGCCAAAGCTGCTTAATCCCTTTCACAATGCCATCCACAAATTCCAGCGGCTTCAGGCCGGCCTCGGCTGCGCGCTGCTGAATTTTCAGCCCGTGCTCGTCTGTACCGGTCAAAAAATAAGCGTCATAACCGCGCTGCCGTTTGTAACGGGCCATCGCGTCTGCCGCCACTGTGGTATAGGCATGGCCAATATGCAGTTTATCGCTGGGATAATAAATCGGCGTAGTAATATAAAAGGTAGGCTTTTCTGTCATGACTTTTTCCCCCAAAAATTATTTAAACATAATATAACTTTATATTATTCTGTATAAAATTGTATTTTCCTCTTTCAGTACGGTATTTTTTATCCGGCAGGCCGGCAATATTTTGCTTATTTTAACTTGACTTTAAGAATCACTTTATGCTACAATATATTCAGATTTAATTAAACTTGGAGTTTAATTAAATCCCAAGGGAGGGTATAACATGGGCAGACGCAAAAAACAACCACCGAACCAACACCGCGAAAATATCGCCGCCGCTGCCGCCCAGCTTTTTCAAAGCAAGGGCATAAACGCCACAACGATGGACGAAATTGCCCAGGCGGCCGGATACAGCAAAGCCACTATCTATGTATATTTTACCAGCAAACAGGAAATTATCAGCCTGCTTGCGCTAAAGAGCATGCAGAAGTTATATAACAGCCTGGCCCAGGCATTAGCCAGCTCAGCGCCAATGGCTGAAAAATATCAGTTGCTCTGCCAATGCCTGCTGCAATATCAAACTGAAGAACCATTCTATTTCCAAATACTGTTAAGCAAAATCAACGGCGCGCCGGACGACGCAAATTACCTGCCGGAGGAACGCGCCACCTATCAAATCGGCGAGGAAATCAACAATCTGCTGCGCGACTGCCTGTTGACAGGTATCGCCAATGGCGAACTGCGCCCGGATTTACAAATTCTGCCCACCATTTTCAGCTTTTGGGGGATGCTGGCCGGTTTCATTCAACTGGCCGCCAGCAAAGAGGAATATATCGCCGCCGCCATGGGCCAAAGCAAAGAGCAATTTTTGGCCTACGGCTTTTGGCTGCTTTACCGCTCCATTGCTCGCTGCCCAGAGCAGACTAATCCCCAACAGGAGGTATGATCATGACTCAACAAAAAATTCTGGCTATTCTTGGCAGCCCACGGCCCAACGGTCTGGTAGCTGCCATGCTGCGACACGCCGTCAGCCAGGCCCAGGAGGCCGGCCACAGCGTTGAGCAAATTAATTTATACCAACAAAATCTGGCCTACTGCACCGGTTGCCAGGCCTGTTATCAAACGGAAATCTGCGTGCAGCAGGATGACATCCAGAAAATCGTGCCGCTGCTCCGTCAAGCGGATATTGTTATTTTAGCCGCCCCGGTGTACTGGGGCAACGTGCCGGCAGCGGTGAAAAATCTCTTCGACCGCCTGCTGGGCACAGCCATGCTGCCCACCGCCAGGTTTCCCCAGCCCCGTCTTAAAGGCAAAAAATACCTGCTGCTAAGCGCCTGCCACACCCCGGCCCCCTGGCATTGGCTTTTCAACCAAAGTCGCGGCGCATTCCACTGCATGGACGAATTTTTTAAAACCGCCGGCATGAAACCGCTGGGCAAAGTTGTCTGCCCCAACACTAAAAAAATACATATGCCTACCCCAGCCGTACTGCGCCGGATAGAAAAAATACTCTCCATTTAGGAGAGTATTTTTTATAATACCTTGCTTAAAAAATCGCACAAACGCGAATTTTGCGGATTTGCAAAAAATTCTTTGGGCTGGTTTTCCTCCAGGATTTTGCCGTTATCCATAAAGATCACGCGGCTGCCAACCTCTCTGGCAAAACCCATTTCATGCGTAACCACAACCATTGTCATGCCCTCCTGCGCCAGCGATTTCATAACCCCCAAAACTTCGCCCACCATTTCCGGGTCCAGGGCCGAGGTGGGTTCGTCGAACAACATCACCTGCGGGTTCATACAAAGAGCGCGCACAATGGCAATACGCTGTTTTTGCCCGCCGGAAAGCTGGCTGGGATAGGCAGCGGCGCGATCGGCCAAACCAACGCGCCCCAAAAGCTCCAGGGCCTTGGCCTCCGCCTGCTGCTGGCTTTGCTTCAGCAGCTTGCAGGGGGCCAGCGTCAGGTTGCGCATAATCGTCATATGTGGGAACAGGTTAAAATGCTGAAACACCATGCCCATTTTCTGCCGGTGCACGTTGATATTCAGCTTGGGGTCTGTCAAATCCTCGCCCTCAAAATAAATACTGCCCTTGGTAGGCTGCTCCAGCAGGTTCAAACAGCGCAGAAAAGTACTTTTGCCGCTGCCCGAGGGGCCGATTACCACCAGAACCTCGCCCTGGTGAATTTCCGTGTCAATGCCTTTGAGAACCTCCAGTTCACCAAAAGATTTATGCAGGTCGGCCACCTTAATCAAAACACTGCCCGAAATATGTTCATTAGTGTTCACTCTGGCGCAGCCTCCTTTCCAGTCTGGCTACCAGGCGTTCCAGGATCATTACCATAACCCAGTAAATCAGGGCCACCGCAATCAGGGGCATAAAGGCTTCATAGGTGCGTCCACGGATAATATCGCCGCCCTTGGTTAAATCCATCATGCCGATATAACCAGCCACCGAAGTCTCTTTCAGCAGCACGATAAACTCATTGGCCAATGCCGGCAGCACGTTTTTAAAAGCCTGCGGCGCAATAATATAAATCATGGTTTGCAGGTAATTAAAACCCAGCGAGCGCCCGGCCTCCATTTGCCCCTTATCAATGGACATAATGCCGCTGCGGATAACCTCCGCCACATACGCGCCGGAATTGACGCCAAAGGCAATAATGCCGGCTTGCAGCATAGAAAACTTCAGCGGCGCCAACATCACGAAGTAAATAATCATCAGCTGAATCACCACCGGCGTACCGCGGATTATGGAAAGATAAAATTTACATATTTTATCCAATATTTTCAGCTTACCGGTGCTGTCATGCGTGGTGCGGACAATGGCAATAAAGAAACCCAGCATAATACCCAGAATAACCGCGCCAAAAGTCAGCGCCAGTGTAACTTTCAGGCCGTCGGTCAGATAATGCCAGCGATCATCGGCAATAAAATTTAGGACAAACTTACGCTGGATAATCAGCCACCACTCACTAAAGCTATTCTGTATACTCAGCCATAATTCTTCCATTCCATCACATCCAAAGCAGATTAATCAACGTTAATATAAGTATCCAGAATTTTCTGCACAGTGCCGTCGTCGGTCAGCTCCTGCAAGGCGGTATTAACTTTCTCCAAAAGCTCTTCATTGCCTTTAGCGATAGCAATAGCGTATTCTTCGGTGGCATACTCGGTTTCCAAAATTTTCAGGCCCTCGTTAGCGGCCACAAAGGCCTTAGCCGGCTCCAGGTCAATAATCACACAGTCAATCGAACCCTGGCTCAGCGCCAAAACAGCGTCAGCGCCCTTGGGATAACGGTGCATAACTTCATCGCCATAATCCTCTGTGGCATAAATATCGCCGGTGGTGTTAGTCTGTACGCCAATCGTATGGCCAGCCAAATCATCAACCGAGGCAATCTCCGAATCCTCTTTCACAATAATCACCTGATGCCCCTCGGCATAAGTGTTGGAGAAATTAACATTCTGCAAACGATCCTCGGTAACCGTCATGCCGGCCATCGCCATATCAGCCTGGCCGTTTTGCAGGGCAATCAGGGTAGAATCAAACTGCATATCGTCAATGCGCAAAGTCATACCCAATTTGTCGGCAATCGCCGCGGCAATTTCCGCGTCAATACCCACAATCTCGCCGCCCTCGTAATACTCATAAGGCGGGAACTCCGCGTTGGTCGCCATAACCAGCACCGGCTTTTCTTCCTGCTGGCCATTGCCAGCCTGCTTGGTGTCATTGCCGCAGGCCGCCAGCCCCAACAACAGAGAACAAGCCAATAAAACCGTCAACAACTTCTTCATCATTTTAAGTACCTCCTAAAAAATATAAATATAAAGTTTTGTTAAAGTTAATCATAGCATATTTATCAATTAATGGCAAGTATTTATACACAAATTTTATAAATATTCATAAAAATATTCATAAAAAATTTCATAAAAAATTTTTGTACAAATTGGTTTACATTCTCCGCAGCAGCGCAATCACCCTGCCCAAAATCTGGACCTCGGTGGCGATAATATCCGCCATAGAAGAATTGGCCGGGTGCAGACGATAATAATTTTTCTCCTTATAAAAATATTTAACCGTCGCGCTGTCTTCCAGCAGCACCGCAGCAATTTCGCCGTTTGCCACCACCGGCGTTTGCTCAACCACCAGCAAATCACCGTTCAAAATACCGGCCTCAATCATACTCTCCCCCTGCACGCGCAGCATAAACAACTGCTTGTTGGAATGCACAAAATCCAGCGGCAGCGAATACACGTCCTCAATTTGTTCTTCCGCCAAAAGCGGCTGACCGGCGGCAATCGTCCCCAACAGCGGGATAGCGGCCATTTCCTGCGCCGGCAGCAGCTCCGGCTGAACAGCTTTCTCCGTCAGCTCCAACGCCCGCTGTTTGCAGGCGTCGCGCCGGATATAGCCCTTTTCTGCCAAGGCGCGCAAATGCCCATGCACCGTGGCCGGCGATTTTAAGCCTATGCCCTGGCCAATCTCCCGCACAGTGGGCGGGTAGCCTTTTTGCAGCAGCGAATTTTTGATATACTCCAAAACCTCCTGCTGACGTGTATTCAAATCCGGATATTCCATAAAAATTAACCTCCAAATATCAATGCCGATTTTTCTACATATTATATTAACACAAAAAAAAGGAAATTGCAAACATTTGTTCCAAAAATCTCTTGCAAATTTTTTTTATATAATTTATAATATTTTATATAAAAAAATAAATAAGGCTGTCAAGAAATGTCCAGATTTGAATGATTCGTCCACTCGCTATGCTCGGGACTAACTTCGTGTCGTGAGCGAAAGGAGGAGGCGTACTTATAGTACGTTGACGACTTGAGTCGATGCGAAGATTTCAAAGATGGGCGTTTATTGGCAGTCTGGTAGGTGTATAATTTGAATTATATAGTAATCGACTTAGAAACCACCGGTCTGAATCCCACTTCAGCGGAAATTATTGAGATTGGCGCCGTCAAGGTCAGCGACGGCCAAATCACCGAAAGTTTTCAAACGCTGGTGCGCTGCCGCCAGCCTTTAACGCTGGAGATCAGCACGCTGACCGGCATAACGGAAGATATGCTGGCCGACGCGCCCCCGCTGGAGGCCGCCCTGCAAGCGCTGGAAAACTTTGCCGGCAATTTGGACTTTTGGGTGGCGCATAACAAGGATTTTGAATCCGCCTTTTTGAACCCCCTGCTGGAGCGCCAGCCTGCCTGGTTGGATACCATCGACCTGGCAAAAATCGCCCTGCCGCAGGAGCGCTATTTTCGGCTGGGCCACTTGATTGACGTGCTGCAAATTGAACACAACCGGCTGCACCGCGCCCTGGCCGACGCCGAGGCTACCGCCCGGCTGCTGCTTATTTTGCTGAATCGTCTGCTGGCCATGCCGGAGGCTCTTTGGCAGGAATGGCTGCAAATCTGCGCCAACTTAGCGCTGCCCCTGGCTGTGCTGATGCGCAGTCTGCACCGGCAGCGGCCGCCGCAAACCACGGCCTTTCCGTCTGATTTCACTGCCGCCCCCGCCGAGCCCGCCCCCAGCGAACGCCCGGAGCCGATCGAGGGCTATCGCCTGCCCCCGCAAAAAATAACCGATTTCTTTCAGCAGCTGCCCGCCAGGGCCGATGCGGATTTTGAATTGCGCCCCGAGCAGATTAAAATGTCGGAAATGGTCGGCAAGGCTTTTAATGAAAAACAGGTGCTGCTGGCCGAGGCCGGCACCGGCACCGGCAAAAGTCTGGCCTATCTGCTGCCGGCGGCGCTTTGGGCCCAAGGCAGCCATAATCAGGTAATCATCAGCACCAACACCATCAATTTGCAGGAACAGCTGTTAAACAAGGATATTCCGCTGCTTAGCCGCCAGCTTGGTCAGGATTTTAAAGCCGTGGTCTTAAAAGGGCGGAGCAATTACCTTTGTCAGCGCAAATGGCAGGCGCTGCGCACCCAGGCCGGCGCAGACACGCTGGCCCTTTACCTGCGGCTGGCGCATTGGCTGCGTCTTAGCCCCAGCGGCGATTTCAGCGAGCTTAACCTTTGGGGCAGCGAGCTGGAGTTGATGCAGGATTTAACCGCCGCCAGCGAAACCTGTGTAAATTATAACTGCAAAATGCAGCGCGGCCATTGCTTTGTCAGCAGAATTCGCCGCAAGGCGCAACAGGCCGATCTGCTGATCCTCAATCATTCGCTGCTGGTAACAGCCGCCCAGCTTGGTGATCAGCTGGCCGAGAACGAAAACGGCGGAATCCTGCCGCCCGCCCATTATTTAATTGTCGACGAGGCCCACCAGCTGCCTGCCGTTGCCCAACGGCAGTTTTCCCAGCGCTTTTCTTCGCAACAAATTCGCCACAGCCTGGGCAAACACTGGCAACGCCTACGCCCCTATGAACTGCTGCGCACCCTGCGCAAACTGCCCGCGGCCGCGACAATCGCCGGCAAGCTGGAAAAAGCTGTGCGGGCCTATGAAGAAATCACACCGGCCAGCGCCGCCTTTGACGAAATCTCCGCCAACCTGCTGCCGCCCAGCCAGTGGGAACGCCGCAGTCTGCGCATAGAAAAACAGCGTTTTGACACCGAACTTTGGCAGCCGGTGGAAAACGCCCTGGGTAATCTGTTTTTTGAACTGAAACAGTTTGCCAACGCTTTGCACGACTTATTTCTGGAAATTAACGATAACGACGATCCCTATTTTTCTCTGGACGCGGTAGCCGCCCTACAAACCATGCTGGCCAATGTCAACGAGCTTTTGGCCGCCGCCCAGATTATTATTGACGGTAAAAATTCACAGGCCGAACCGGGCTGTGAGAACTGCGTAATCTGGCTGGAAAAAGCCCCCCAAAACAATAATAACCCCGGCGCGCCGCCGGATAACAGCCCGCCGGAATGGTGGATTGCTCCTTATGACATCCGGCCCCTGCTGAACCGCTGCATCTATCAGGATAAGGAGGCGATCATCTTCACCTCAGCCACCATGGCAACCGCGCAGGACTTCGGTTATTTCAGCAGCGAACTTGGCCTGGCCCTGCAAGAGTTGGAGGTGCAAAGCTGCCTGCTGCCCTCGCCCTTTGATTATCAACACAACGCCCGTCTGTTTCTGGCCAATGATATTGACGATTATACCAAAAACAGCGAGTTTGCCACCGCTCAACAGCTTGCCGAAGCCATTGCCCGTCTGACCAGAGCCGCCAATGGCCGCACGCTGGCCCTGTTCACCTCCTATCAGCAGCTAAACGCCGTGTATACGCTGCTCCAGCCAATGCTGCTGGATACCGACATCCAGCTCTTGGCGCATGGACATTCCGGCGGGCGCAACTTCATCCTGGAAACCATGCAAAGCAATCCCCAAACCTGTGTTTTGGGCGTCAACAGCTTTTGGGAGGGCGTCGACATCAAGGGCGCTAATCTATCGCTGCTAATTATTATCCGCCTGCCTTTTGCGCCGCCCGGCACGCCGGTTTTAGAGGCCAAGTTTGAGCAAATCCGCCAGCAGGGCGGCAATCCTTTCCGCGAATACAGCCTGCCCCAGGCCGTTATTCGCTTTAAGCAGGGCTTTGGCCGCCTGATCCGCAGCAAAGAAGACCGCGGCGTTTGCTGTGTGTTGGATCAGCGCATCTGGCACAAAAAGAGCTATGGCAAACATTTTTTAAGATCCCTGCCGGAGATGCCGGCCAAAATCTGCTCCACCGCCGAAATGGCTGAAGAAATTAGGCAGTTTCTAAAATAAAAAAATTTGGACGGACAACTATCATATTCCCGCCTTGCTGTATATATATTTAATAGATAGATTTGCCGATGTTCGCGCCTATATAATCCAGGCAAGGAGGGTAAAAGATATGAAAGTCTATTATTTTAAGCTGCCAACGCCGATTTTGAATTTTTTGAAAAAAACCTTTAAGCATTAAGCCAATGAGCGCCGGTTAATTTTTTTAGCCGGCGCTTAACTTTTATTCACTTGTACCGCGCGGCCAATCCTGCTATAATTAAGAGCAAGAGGAGAACACTATAGCTTATACAGGGAGGTTTGCAAATATGAACATTGGCGAGGTTATCCGCCACTGGCGCAAAGCGCGAGGCCTAACCCAGGAACAGGTGGCCCAACGCCTGGGCGTAACGCCACCCGCCGTCAACAAATGGGAACGCGGCGTAAGCCTGCCCGACGTCGCCCTGCTAGCCCCGCTGGCGCGCCTGCTGGGTATCAGCTGCGATACGCTGCTTACTTTCCGGGAAAATCTAACAACGGACGAAATCAACCAACTTTGCCGGCAGGCCCAGCAAAAGCTGGAGAAAGAAAATTTTGCCGATGCGCTGGCCTGGGCCCAAAAACAAATGGCCGAATACCCCAACTGCGAGCAGCTGGCCCTGAATTTGGCAATCCTGTTTGACGCCCGGCGCGTGGTGCGCCCCGAGCACAACAAGGCGGCGGAAGAATGGCTGAAAAACTGCTACGAACAGCTCCTGCACAGCCAGCAGGAAACCATCCGCAGGCAGGCGGCAGAAATGCTGTTTAATATTTACCGGCGGCAGGATGATTATAAACAGGCCGAAAAATATTTAAGCTATTTCCCGGCAGATAATTTTCAACGCCAGCAATATCAGGCGTTGATTTACAGCCAAACCGGCCAAACTGACAAAGCCTGGCGCGCCTATGAAGAACTGCTTTTCAACACCGGCAACCGACTGGATTTGCTGCTGCACGAACTCTATTTGTTAGCCAAACAGGAAAAAAACGCCGCCAAAGCCCAGGCTTTGCTGGAAAAACAAAAACAGCTGGCCCGTCTGCTGGACAAGGGTTTTTGCGACGAGGCCGCCGCCGAACTGGAGCAAGCGGTTTGGCAGCAGGACGCCGCGGCAACGGTGCTCATTATGGAACAGCTTTTGCAGAAGGCCGAAACCCTGTGCGCCTACACCCAATCCCCGCTTTACGAGCATATGCAGTTTAGCCAACTGCCCGCTGACTTTAAACAGAATTTTCGGGAAAGAATGCGGGCCGAATTTGCCAGGCTGGAAAACTTCCCTTATATTCAGCAGGACGCCGCCGCTTACCGGCGTTGACGGCAAATCTGCCAATTATAAAAAAGCTTGACAAAGGTACGAAATCATACTATAATAGCAAGTATGTACGAAATCATACTTGCTATTTTTATGAGGTGATAACCAATGTCCACAAATCCACCAACAACTCCTAATGAAGCTGAAAAAGTCTATCAGCAAAATAAACGCCTCAACCTGCTGCTTTCCGAAACCGGCGCGATTTATCACGAGGCCGCCAAACGTCTGGGCCTGGCCGACAGCGTGATGAAAATTCTCTATGTTATCTGCAATATCGGCCAGGACTGCCCGCTGGTTGATGTTGTGCGGCTTTCCGGTCTGGGCAAACAAACTATCAATTCCGCCCTGCGCAAAATGGAAAGCCAAGGCCTGTTATATCTGCAAAGCTCCGGCGGACGGCGCAAAATCGTCTGTCTGACGGCCAGCGGCCAAAAGCTGGCCGAGAACACCGTTATACGCATGATACAAATGGAAAATGAGGCTATGCTTAACTGGACAGAAGAGGAAACCGACGTTTATATTGAACTGACGCAGCGCTTTATGCGCGACTTTAAAGACAAAATACAAAACCTATAATATATCGAAAGGAAAATTGCCAATTTTTATGTTAAATAATAAACAACCCAAAGATGTTATTCAGCTTTCCGATCACTTTGATTATCCCCGCTTGCTGCGTTTTACGCTGCCCTCAATCATCATGATGATTTTCACCTCCGTTTACGGCGTGGTAGACGGCTATTTTGTATCTAATTTTGTCGGCAAAACCCCCTTTGCCGCCGTCAATTTTATTATGCCGCTGATTATGATTTTAGGCTCGGTCGGCTTTATGTTTGGGGCCGGCGGCGGGGCTTTGGTAGCGCGCAGTCTGGGCGAGGGCAAAAAAGAACGCGCCCGGCGGCTGTTTTCACTGTTCGTATATGCCACAGCCATCAGCGGCGCCGTCATTGCGGCCGTTGTTTTTATTTTCCTGCGCCCTATTCTCCAACTAATGGGCGCAGAGGGCGAGTTGTTAAGCAACAGCCTGCTTTATGGCCGTATTCTGCTGCCCTTTCTACCCCTTTTTATGCTGCAATTTGAATTTGCCAGCTTTTTCATCACCGCAGAAAAGCCCCGCCTGGGCCTGATAGTTACTCTGCTGGCTGGCTGCACCAATATGTTTTTTGACGCGCTCTTTATGGGCGTGCTGCAATGGGGGCTGGCCGGGGCGGCGGTGGCCACCGGCTTGGGCGTGTTGGTTGGCTCCATTATTCCGCTGGTATATTTTGCTCAGCCCAACAGCAGCCTGCTGCGCCTGGGAAAAACCAAAATCAACGGCCCGGCCCTGCTGCGCGCCTGCACTAACGGCTCGTCAGAGCTGATGAGCAACATCGCCCTATCGCTGGTCAGCATGCTTTATAACCTGCAATTATTAAAATACCTGGGCGAAAACGGCGTGGCGGCTTATGGTGTAATTATGTATCTTTCCACCGTTTTTATCGCTATTTTCACCGGCTACGCCAACGGTATTGCCCCGGTAACCGGTTATCATTTCGGCGCGGCCAACCATGCCGAGCTGAAGAACCTACTGCAAAAAAGCCTGAAACTGGTGGCGGTGCTGGCGGTTATCATGTTCAGTTTGGCCCAGCTGCTGGGCGGCGCTCTGGCCAGTATTTTTGTCAGCTACGACGCCGAGCTTTTGCAGCTGACAATTCACGCCATCCGCATCTATGCCTTTGTATACCTGTTCGCCGGTTTTGCGGTATACAGTTCATCGTTCTTCACCGCGCTTTCCGACGGCCTGACCTCCGCCCTGATCGCCTTTCTGCGCAGTCTGGTATTTGAGATTTCCATGGTGCTTATACTGCCCATCTTTCTAAAAGTAGATGGCATCTGGCTTTCGGCGGTTCTGGCTGACCTTTTCACCGTGATTATAGCCTTTTCCTTTATCATTGCTAAACGCAAGCGTTATCATTATTATTGAGAACAAAAAATATTTCTGTAAAAAAATTACAATTTAGATTGCATTTTCATTATCATCTGTTGTATAATATGATATAATAGTAATGATATAAGCTCTATACGAGAGGAGGATTAAATCATGGACGCTCAATTTGAATGGCGGGACGAGTTTAATATCGGCGTAGAGGTTATTGATAAAGAACATCAGCGCCTTTTCACTATTATAAACAAGCTTTACAAGTTTAAGGAAGAAGACAAAGACAATCAATGGACTTGTCAGGAGGGTATAAAATTTTTTAAGGAACACACCCTGCGGCACTTCGCTGAGGAAGAAGATTATATGCGTTCTATTGCCTACCCTGGGCTTGAACAGCACCAGAAAATACATAAAAGCTTTCGGGAAAACACCATCCCGGCGCTGGAACAGGAATTGGAGCGCACCAATTATTCAACCGAATCGCTCAATCACTTTCTTGGCGTTTGCGCCGGCTGGCTGATCGGCCACACACTTACAGAAGACCGGGCTATTACTGGGCAGGGAGTCCGCAAATGGGAAAACTTGTTGCCTGGCGAAGAGCTCGACGCTATGAAAAAAGTTATTCTTCAACTAATGTTCGATATGTTCCGGCTGGAATCCCAGCTAATCAGCGACGCCTACGGCGGGGAAAAATTTGGCCGCGGCGTTTATTACCGGCTGGAGTATGGCCATAAAGATGACAATATCCGCCAGGAGGTTATTCTGGTTTTTGAGGAGAAATTGTTAATCAGCACCATCGGCAAAGTTTTGGGGTTCAAATCCAACAAGCTTGATAATATGCTAATTCACGCCGCCCGTTATACGGCGCGCCAATTTGTGCAGCGTTTTATGGAACAGTTCCCCAATCTGGAAACTTATGAATTAAAAGCGGAAAGTCTGCTTTCCTACAGTCAATTCCAAAAGCTGCTGGCCAAGGAACAGCTTCAAGTTAGTATGTTGTTCAACACCGGCGGCCTCGGCTACTTTGCATTCTGTCTGATAGCCCCACACCTGCTGGAAACCAGCATCGGCCCGGCCAAAGAGAACGAGCAGAATATGGACCAGGTGGATCAGTATCTGGAGAACCTGCAAAAGCAAACAACCAGCGCCATGAACGAACTTAACGAACTCATCAATCAACGGCGGCAGCTTAGAGCCAGCCAGGCGGCCAAAGCCTCCGCCGGCGATGTGGAAAATTATCTGGCAATCCGCAAGCAGCAGGCCGATAACGCCATTGACGACCTGGATAAATTTTTAGCTATTCGCAAAAAACAGGCCGAAAACGCAATGAATGAACTGGAGCAGTTTTTGGCCAGCCGCAAACAACAGGCCGAACAACAAAAGCTGGAAAGTTCAGCCAATATTGTTAACGATAACGCCATAGATGCAGTAAACAAATATGTTACCAGCCTGTTGGAAGAAGAAAGACAAGAAGAAATCGCCAACAAACACAAAATTCTGGTTGTTGACGACTCTCTCACCATTCGGCAGGGTATGAAAAAACTTTTAACCGATGATTATGACGTATCCGTAGTAGAATCCGGCGTAGCCGCTATCCGCGCAATCACCCTGAACCGGCCGGATCTGGTGCTGCTGGATTATGATATGCCGATCTGCGACGGGCGGCGAACCCTGGCCATGTTTCGCTCCGACAAGAACTTTGCCGATATTCCGGTAATTTTTCTCACTGGCCGGAACGATCCGGCAAGCGTACAGCAGGTTATGTCTTTGCAGCCTGCCGGCTATCTGCTTAAACATCTCAATCAGGCTGACTTAAAATCTAAGATCGACAGTTTCTTTGCGCAACAAGCGGCAGCCGAATAACCGTTTTCATATTTTCCGGCTTACAACGGCGTGGATCGCTTAAATATATTTCATGATGTCGCCGAACGGGCAGCTGCTCGTTCGGTGATTTTATTTCGTCCAGAGCATAGCCCTGCGCCGCCGCAAAATCACGCATAGCGGCAACAGTGGCCGGCTCGTTATCATAAGGGCCAACATGCAGGCACTGCACGCAAAGCCCCTCCGTATAGCGGAAAAGTTCCAGCCGCCCGGCTGACTGCGGCTGCTTGGCCGCCGCTTTAGCCGCCGCCCAGGCAAAATCAGCCTCGCTGACAAAATCCGGCAGACGAATCAGCGCCAGCCAGTGCAGATTCTCCTTTTGGCCCGGCGCAAAATCCAGCCTAATCTGGCCGTCGGCGTCCTGCTGCCACCAAAGCCCCTCCAGAGGCGGAACTACAAAATCAAAGTAACCCGCCATACGGTAATCGCCCTTTTTGCTCATCTTAACAGCATAAGCGGCGGCATAAAGCCAGCTAATCGCCTGCTGATACGCGCCGCCCTCCTGGTTGGGATCGCCTTGGCCACGCACCGCCGCAAACTGCATAGGCGGAACCTCAATCAGCCCCGGCTGGCGCTTGGGCAAATAAAACTCCTTATACTCCTTTTTGTAATCAAAAGCAGGCTGCTTTTGATTAACTTCTTCTTGGGACATTTGCCCAGCCTTTTTTTCCGCTTTTTTCTTTGGTTTGGCCTTTTGCGCCAACTCAGCGCAGGTGGCTCGGGCCAGCTCTGCCAAATGCTCCTTATCGTCCAAATCATCAATCAGCAAATAATCCTTAGCGCCGGCATAAGGCGGCGCCAGCGGCAAATCCGGAAACAAATCCCGTCCGGCCTCCGTGGGCTTAATAAAAAGCTGATTATCACAAATCACGGCAAAAAACAGACCATCGCAATAAAGACCGTATTCGCCAAACATCCTTTTGCTGGTTATTTCACCGGCGGCAGATAGCTGCCCAGACGCAAAATCCACAAATTCTCTGCTGGATGCCATTTCAGTTTCCCCCTTTTTTTTTATAAGTATAACACAGCAAACCGGACAATAGTCTGTCATATTTGGCCGGGCTCATTGATATTGTTTCAGGATACCCTCGGCAAATTCCACCATACGTCCGCGCAGCTCCACAGGCTCCAGCAGTTCGGCCTGCCCGCCAAAACCGGCCAGCCAGCCGATAAGATTCTGCTCGTCAGTAAATCCAAACTGAAACAACAGCCGCCCGTCCGGCTGAACCTGAAAGCTGTCCACGCCATATTCGTCAATCAGCCGCCATTTACAGGCCGGCTGAATCAGCGCTTTAACCTGCAAATTAGGCGGGAAAAGCCGCTCGGCGGATAAGTCTGGCAAGGGAACATTCCGCGGCGCAAAACTATCCGCCAAATGCAGGCCGCTCATTCGGCCTAGCTTAAACAGGCGAAAAGCCCCCCGCAGCGCGCACCAGCCCCACAAATACCAGCCGGACCACTGAAACAGCAGCTTATAAGGCTCCACCTGCCTTTCTGTTTCACCGTTTGGCGAACAATATGTAAAAACAACCTGCCGGCAATCAGCAATGGCGCTTTGCAGCAGTTCCATTTTGCCGGTTAAAGCCGTCCGATCCCAGGAGGCCAAATCAATCAAAATATGCTGCTCATCCGCCGGCAGCAAATCATAGCCGGGCGGGCAAAGCCGGGACATTAGCTGCTGGTAACGGTTGCTGCCGCTAACGCTGTCCAGGCTTTTCAGTCCGGCCAAAATGGCCTGCATATCTTCCGAAGTCAGCAGCGACTTGT
This sequence comes from uncultured Bacillota bacterium, assembly GCA_948907985.1. Lineage (GTDB taxonomy): Bacteria > Bacillota > Dehalobacteriia > UBA4068 > UBA4997 > Avidehalobacter. Next base: position 30,534 of record CAQWMM010000009.1, on the reverse strand, counting down.
CCAGCTTATAGCCATCCATAATTGAAATGCCGCCGCCCAGCCCCTGCGTGGTTGCCAGAGGAATCCCCGCCTGACACAACGCCTCCACATCGCGGTAAATTGTCCGCGCCGAAACCTCAAAACGCTCGGCCAACTCGGCCGCGGTGGCCTTAGGCTGCTGTAACAAAATAGAAATTATACCAATTAAACGCGCGATTTTCACTCAAATCCATCCCTTTCACTCTATTTCGACCTAATCTGCAAAATCATAAAGGCGGCCCTGCTCCGGGTTGCGATACTCATGCTTTTCATAGTAGCCGATCAACTCGCCCTGGGCAGAGCGCAGCGCCACCATATACACGTCTTTATTTTCCTTTGGGTTATAAGATGTGTAAATGCGATTATGCGTAGGGCTGGCCGCAAACCAGGCCAACACTTTGGCAATCATATCCCGGGAGGCCGGGCCGTGGCAATCCAGCAGGCTTTTGCCCAAAAGCTGCCGGCCGCCGCGTTTGGCATAGCGCGCAATCGCCGCCGGATTCATATAAATAATCTCGTGCTGCAAATTACAAATCACAACCGCCGCCGGGTCCTGTTCCAGAACACTTTGAAAATAAGCCGCCAATTCCATTGTCATTACCCCCTCCAATCTATCACAGAATACGGCGCAGTTCCGCCAAATCATCGTCAGTAGTAGACCAACTGGTAGCAAAACGCACCACGCTATGTTTATCGTCATATTTTTCCCAAAAGCTGCAATCTACCTGTCTTTGCAGCTCCGCCAGCCGCTCGTTGGCCAAAATCACAAATTGCTGGTTGGTGGGAGATTCCAGAAAAAACGGCACCTGCTTTTCATGCAAAATCGCTTTCAGCTTTTCCGCCATCGCAATCCCATGGCAGCCAATCTCCCAATACAAATCGTCGCTGAACAGCGCGTCAAACTGCACGCCCAACAGCCGCCCCTTGGCCAGCAGCGCGCCCATTTGCTTAACCAGCGTCATAAAATGCGGCGGTCTGCCGCCCCGCGGGAACACCACCGCCTCGCCGCAGAGCGCCCCAACCTTAGTTCCGCCAATATAAAACACATCGCAAAGCGCGGCAATATCTTCCAGACTAACGTCAGTCTGCCGGCTGGCCAGGGCATACCCCAGACGCGCGCCGTCCATAAACAGCGGCAGTCTATATTCCCGGCAAACCGCCGCTAAATCAATCAATTCCTGTTTGCTGTACAACGTACCGTATTCCGTAGGATGAGAAATATACACCAACCCCGGCTGTACCATATGTTCATGGTTAGCATCGGCGTAAAAATCCTGCAAAAACCGGCGCAAAATATCCGCCATCAGCTTGCCGTCCTGCTGCGGCAGGGTTAAAACCTTATGCCCGCCGGCCTCAATCGCCCCGGCCTCATGCCCGCTGATATGGCCGGTTTCAGCCGCAATCGCCCCCTGATAGCTGTGCAGCAGGCTTTTAATAATCACCGCGTTGGCCTGGGTGCCGCCCGCCAGAAAATCCACCTGCGCCTCCGGGCAATCGCAGGCCAGGCAAATTTTTTCACGGGCGCTGGCGCAATACTCATCCGCGCCGTAGCCGGGCTGGTTTTCCAGATTAGTTTCCAGCAGCCGGGCAAGAACTTTGGGATGCGCGCCGGCCACATAATCGCTGGCAAAAGAAATCATTAAACAAAACCTCTTTTCAATATAAAACTTTTTTGTATTACCTAATATAAATTGTCAAGTGTTTATATTATAGCAGTTTTGCGCCCACATTGCAATATAAAAAACCATCCGTTGTATTAAACGAATGGTTTTTCAATATGCTTAAACAAACTTCCCGAACTACACACGGGAAACTTCCATATGGCTGCGCCGGTATGTATCGTTATCTTTCCGGCGCAGTTCATTAACTACCTGATTAAGCTTTCTTTGCAGTTCCTTGATTTTGCTTTCATCAGTTTCCGCATTAAGCTGCTGCTCCAGCCTTTCCTTTTGTCTCTTCAGCTTTTCAATTTCCCGATCAACCTTATCGGTACTGCCAACGCATTTTTCGCTTTTTTTGCCGTCCGCCTTTTTGCCGGAATCCTTAGCCGCTGGATTGGCGTCAGGCTTTGCCTCCGGGCTGTCCGCCGCCTTATCAGGGCCTGGCTTTGGCCCGGGATCTGCCGCCCTATCACTCTCAGCCGGCGGATCAAAATAAATCTTCGGCTGGCCCTGCTCGTCCTTGCCCTGCCAGTATTGGCCTATCGGCTGCGGCTTTTCTCCCGGCAGATATTCGTCATAAACCGGCGCGGCCCCTCTTTCCGGCTGTTTTTCTTCCCGGCGTTTTTCTTCGGCCTGCTGAACGCCCAGCGTATTTTTTATGCCGCCCACCGGCCTTTGAGCCGCGGCAGCCAAACTGGAAATTCCATTCATCATCCATTCCTCCAATCACAAAAAATACGGTTGCTAAAACAATCCTGATTTTATTGTAACAGAATTGCCGCAAATTACAAGCTTTGCAAATTGAAATGTCTGATAAATGTCATGAAATGTTTAATATAAAAATGTTTAATCGGCAATATTCAGCAGAACGTTCAAGCAAAAAAAGCCGCCGTTCTTTTCCGTCAACATCGCCCCCTGATATTTTTCCGCCACCGCCTTAATATTGCCAAGGCCAACGCCCGGCGGCGGCAACGGCTCGGCCTCCCGGCAAGTGTTGATAAACTCCAGGCGCAGAAAATCCCCCTGCCGCTCGCCAACAATTCGGATTGATTTTGCGCCCCGCACCTCCCGGCAGGCCTGACAAGCGTTATCCAGCGCATTGGCAAAAATCACGCACAGGTCAAAATCATCCACCGCGCAGGGCTGCGGCAAGGCCAACTCCACCTCGGTTTCAATCCCCTCCGCCGCCGCCAGCCCCAGCTTTTCCGCCAGCAAAACGTCCACCGCCGGGTTTCCAGTCTGATATGCCGGCTCCAAATCCAGCGACGCGGATTCCAGCTTTTGCAGATAATCCCGGCCGGCGGCATACTGCCCCCGCGCCAGCAGCCCGTCCAAAACAGCCAGATGATTTTTCAAATCATGGCGAAAAGAGCGCGACTTAGCATAGCGCTGCTGCGCCTCGGCAAGATAAGTTTTCTGCGCCTGGGCGGCTTGCAGCAGCAAATCCACCTGGGCCTGCGTCTGAAACCCCCGGCAAATACCACGATAAGCCCAAAGCGTGCAAAGTAGCGCCGCCAGCCCCAGGGCTTGCAGCCCAAACAGCAGCAAATGCCACCCCAAATCCGCCGGCGTTAAATTTACGGCCAGGCTGTTGTAAGAGGTTTGCAGAATATACAGCTCCGCCGCCAGAAAAAACAGTTGCGGCAGCAGCAGCACGCCGACAAACGGCAGTTGCCCGGCCTGGGGCAGGGATAGAAATTGCAGCGTCAGATAATAACAGGCGGCGCACAGCGCCAAAGCCCCGCAAGTGGCTAAAACAAGCAGCGGATAAAGCAGCAGGCGGCCAATCAGGCCGGGGAACAGCACAGTCTCCAGAGAATTAACCAGGCCAAAGGATAACTGCGAAATATAGATTGCGATAAGCGCCGCCACACCGGCAACCGAACGCTGGCTGTGCAGCGCCAGGCGGTTGAAAGAATATAAAACGCCCAGCTGTGCGCCAATCGCCAACCCCCAGGGCAAAGATACTCCCACGGCGAACAGCTCCAGGCCACCCATCAGCAGCAAAAAAGCAGGCAAATAAACCGCCCGCAAACGCTGGCCGGTAAAACGTAAGACAAAAAGGCACTGCATAACGCTTTGCGCCGCCAGGCAAAACCAGTTCATGCCGATACTAAAATAGTCCATAAAGGCTTTCACCTTTCTTTCATATGACGCAGCAGCGCCTGGCGCAAATCACCCTCCCTAAGGCGCGAAACCGGGATTTCCTTATTCTGCCAAAGCCGGGCCGTCCCGCCGCCGCAGCCGCGGACAAAATCCAGATTAACCAGATAGCTTCGGTGGCAGCGAAAAAAGCGGTCGTCCACCCGCTGGGCCAAAAGATCCATTTTATCGTAATAATCAATAACCGAGCCATCGCTTTGATGAATGAAAATTTTGCGCCCCTGCACCTCGCAGTAGACGATTTTGGCCAGCGGCACAACCTCAAAATCCGCGCCCCGCTGTACTGTAATAGTTTTGTCGCGCCCCCGGGCCAGTTCCTTAACCGCCCGATCCATGGTTCGCTTAAAACGCCCAACCTGCAAGGGTTTAAGCAAATAATCGTGCGCCTGCACCTCAAAAGCGTCAAAAACATACTCCTTAAAGGCTGTTACAAAAATTAACAGGCTTTGCCGCCCGCGGCGGCCCTGCCGGCGCAGCAGCCGGGCAGTTTCCAAGCCGTCCGGCCGCTGCATTTTAACGTCCAGAAAGATTATATCATAATCCAAATCGCTGGCTAAAAATGACGAACCGTCAAAAAAGCTGTCAACAGCATAAGCAGCCGGCTGCCTTGCCTGCATATAATTATTAATATAGGCGGCAATCTCCCGAACCATCAAAGGCTCGTCGTCGCACACCGCAAACTTAAGCATTTACGCCTCCGGCCCTCCCTGCTTTGCGCAGACTTTGTTTCTGCAAGCCATGTTGGCTGCAATAAAAATAAAGCTCGCCGCGCTGCTGCCGGGGAAAACGCACCTCCGCCGCCTGTTCCGGATAAAGCTTCACCAGAGAAACCCGATCATAGGTAACATAGGCCACAAAAGATAGATAATGCTGCTTGCTCATCTCATGCCGCCAGGTCAGATAATAATCGTCCTCCACTTCGGCCACAGCCAAAGCGTGCGCGTCGTCCGCCTCTGCCGCAGTCAGCGGCTGCAAACGCCGCCCGCAGCAGGAAATTTCCGCCTCTCCCAGGGCAAAAAGCACGCTGCCACAGTTAGGGCAAACGTAAAATTTAATTTTCTTCATATTGCCAACCTCCTCATTATTGGGCTGCAAATCACCCAGCAAAATTTTTTCCATATCCACCGCAAATATCGCGGAAAGCTCCGGCAGCAGCGAAACATCCGGGCAGCCCAGCCCCCGCTCCCATTTGGATATGGTTCTGTCGCTCAGCCGCAAAGCCTCGGCCAAGCGGCGCTGTGTCCAACCACGCTCGCGACGCAAGCTTAAAAGCAAAGCGCCAACCTTGCTGCAATCCATTTCCATCACCTCTGCTTATAGTATAGCCTGTTCCGGCCAAAATTGCAACCAACTATGCGTAGAGTTCGTTTAGGCGCTCTTTGCGACAAAAGCCGCCATTTTCAACAGGAGCGGCGGCGCCTTTATCAGCGCCGCCGCCCAACTCATAAAAAACAATCACTCTGTCATACCGCTGCTGTAATACCACACCACCTTAGCGCCATCCTCCAGCTTGTACGCAGAACAGTTAACGTCCGGTGAAACGTCGTTAACCTGATATAGCCAGCCGCTCATATCGCCAATTTCGCCGCCGTAGATATTATTGATACCCTTAACAAAAGCGCCACTAGCCGAGTTTTCAAAATCCAACGAGATTTTTTGCTCCTTAGTCGCCGTCTTCAAAACATCTAACACCGTATCACCCTCGGCAAAGCCCCATTCCTGCTCCGCCAAAATCGTTCCATCCTCCGGAATATAGGGCGCAATATCTTCATTAGTCATCGCCTCGCTGCCCAGCAGCTCATCACAGCGAATTTCCAGCGTACAGGTCAGCGTGTTTCCGGCAGCGCCGCCGGCCTCGTCCCCGCCGCAGCCAGCCGCACACAGCGCCAACAACCCCATCAGCATACAGCCAAGTAAAATTTTCTGCCATTTTTTTTGCATTGTCATTACCTCGTTTCCTTTTGATTGCCTTATTTTAGCATATTGGCGGGCAAAAACCAAGCCCCGGCGGCCAATTTATGAAAAAAACTTGCAAAAAAAAGGCTTATCGGTTAAAATATAATTATTAAAGGGGTTGATAATAAAAATGCTGAACTGGGAAAACATTGACGCAGTTATTTTCGATATGGACGGCACGCTGGTTGATTCGATGATCTACTGGCACAAACTGCCGGAAAACTGGTTTAGGCAGCATGGCCTGACGGTACCGGAGGATTTGGATCAGCTTTTGGCGGCCTCGGATTTATGGCAGGCAGCCGAAGTTTTTTCCCAAAAATTTGTTCCCGACGAGCCTGCGGAACAAATTTTTACTCTGTTGCAGCAGCAAATGGATAAACATTATGCCAACGACATTCCCCTGCTGCCCGGCGTGCGCGATTTGCTGCTGGCCCTGCGCCAGGCCGGCAAAAAAATGTGCATCGCCACCATGACTGACCGCCCCCAGGTGGAAACCGTACTGCACACCCACCGTCTGGAAAATTTTTTTGACTTTCTGCTCACCACGCCGGAGATTGGCGCCGGCAAAAACCAACCGGCCATTTTTCAGCAGGCCTGTCAGCTTTTTGCAGTGCCTCCCAACCGCGTGGCTGTTTTCGAGGATTCGCAAACGGCGGCAAAAACCGTGCTGCGCCTGGGTATGCCGCTGGTTTTCCTGCCCGCAACCGGTTTTGACAGTTCCGAATTGCAAGCTCTGGCCGCCGAACATCGGGCCAGCTTAACCCTGCTGTCGGGCTATGCGGATTTGCCGCTGCCCCCCAATCAATAAAAATCTTTAGCTGCCCAAATAACAAATTCCCGGCCACAATCCGGGAATTTGTTATTTTTTATTCCAATTCTGTAATTATTTTAATTCCACAATAGTAACGCCCCAACCGCCGTCGTTATAATCAGCCGGCTTAACTGCGGCCACCAGCCGGTGCTTTTGCAGATACGGCATAATACCAGACTTCAACGCCCCGGTGCCACGCCCATGAATCACCCTCACCTGGTGCAGGTTGGCCAAAAAAGCGTCGTCCAGATATTTGTCCAGCTGATAAACAGCCTCCTCCACCGTCAAACCGTGCAGATCAATCTCCGGGCTGATATGGCGGGATTTGTTCTGAATCATCTGTCTGGTTGCGCCGGTGCGTTCCCGCTCCACCCGGCGCTGATCAATACGCAGGTCGGCCTGTTTGACGTTAACCTTCATCACGCCAATCTGCACCGTAAGTTCGCCCTTATCGTCAGGCAAGGTGCAGACAATACCGCTTTGGTGCAGCTTGGGTATTTCCACGCTCTGGCCAATCTGCACTTTAGCCGGGGCTTCGCCCTGATATTTTTTGGCCGGCAAATTGCTTTGCAGACTGTCCTGCAATTTTTGCAGCTTGCTGCGCGCCGCCTGCACCTCCTTATTGTGCGGCTGGGCGCCCGCCGCTTTAAGTTCCTGTTTCAGCTTTTGATACAGTTCCTCGGCCTCGCGCCGCCGCTCTTTGACCAACTCGGCAGCCTGCAGCTGCGCTTTGCTGATAATCTCCGCCTCGCGGTTGGCCAGTTCAATTTCCTGCTCTTTCAAGCGGCGCTGCTGCTCCACAATCTCGGCCAGGCGCAGATCCGCCTCATGGCTGGCCCGCTCCGCCTGCAATTTATGAGCCTCCAGCGAACTGATTAAATCCGCCACCTGCTGCTCATCCGCCGTCAAAAAGCTGTTGGCGCGCCGCACAATTTCCGGCTTTAAGCCCAGCTTTTGCGCAATCTGAAAGGCGTTGCTTTTGCCGGGAACCCCCATCAACAGCCGGTAAGTCGGCCGCAGGGTTTCCACATCAAACTCCACGCTGGCGTTGATATAGCCGCTTTTGTTATAAACAAAGCTTTTCAGTTCGCTATAATGTGTGGTGGCCAGCGTTTTGCCACAGCTGCGGTGCAGATACTCTAAAATACTCATCGCCAGCGCCGCGCCTTCGGTGGGATCAGTGCCGGAACCGAGTTCGTCCAGCAGAACCAGTGAATCTTCGGCGGCGTTTTCCAGAATATTGACAATATTGCTCATATGCGCGGAAAAGGTGCTAAGGCTCTGCTCAATGCTCTGTTCGTCGCCAATATCGGCAAACACCTGCCGAAAATAGCCCAGACTGGAGCCAGGTTCCGCCGGGATATGCAAACCAGCCTCCGCCATCAGCGTCAAAAGGCCAACCGTTTTCAGGGTTACCGTTTTGCCGCCGGTGTTGGGGCCGGTAATCACCATCACCCGCAGGCGCGGCTCCAGGCGCAGGTCAATCGGCACAACCTCGCCCTTAATCAAGGGGTGGCGCGCCTTTTTCAGATTAATCAAACCGTTATCGTTAAGCTGAACAGCCGCGCCGTTCATCTCCATACTCAACCGGGCCTTGGCGACAACAAAATCCAGCTGCGCCAGACAGTTCAAACTATAAGCCAGTTCCTCGGCATGCGAACCAACCAGCAGCGAAAGCGCCCGCAAGATAGCGGCAATCTCTTCTTCTTCATCAGCATGCAGGCGCGCCAGTTCGTTGTTGGCCTGCATAACCGCCAAAGGCTCCACAAACAGCGTCGCGCCGCTGCCGCTAACGTCATGCACCAGGCCGGCTACACTGCTGCGGCATTCCTGCCGCACCGGCACCACAAAACGGCCGGCGCGCTGGGTAACAATCGGCTCCTGCAAAAATTTTGCGGTATTTGGGTTGCGAATAAAGTTTTCCAGATGATCCTGAATCTGCCGCTCATAGGTGCGAATCCGCCGCCGAATACCGTACAAACGGTCGCTGGCGCCGTCGGCCACCTGTCCGTCCGCTGTCAGCGCCTTATCCAGCGCGTTTTCGATCGTCTTAAACAGCGATATTCCCCGCGCTAAATCCGTAAGCTGCGGGAAATGCCCCTTGATATGCGAGAAAAAATCCTTATTCAAACGCGCCGCCCGACACAAATCGGCCACCGCAATCAGCTGTTCAATCGTCAGCGCGCCGCCCAACTCCAAACGGCGCAGGCTATCGCGAATATCCCGGCAAGGGCCAAGCGAATAGGTAGGATAAAGCCGCAGTAACTCCACGCCCTCGGTGGTGGCCGCCCCGGCCTCCCGCGCCTGCGGCAGGCTGGGCAGCGGCTCTAAAGCCAGTAGCATTTCCCGGCTGACCGCGAAGCTGGCATATTCCGCCAGTTTAGCTATAATTTTGGGATATTCCAGTTTATCCCGATATTTTTCCATATTATTGATTGATTTCTTCATAATAATTATTATTCCACACCCCGGAAAAAATGGCCCTTAGTAAATTTTTGTCCGCCGTTTAATTCCTGCAATCGCCGCTTGGCCGCCGCCAGTTCTTCGGCGCTTTGGCCACCGTCTAAAGCCTGCCGCCAAATCCGGCAAACTTCAGCCGCCGCCTCCGGCGCATAATACTGCAAATCCAGGCGCAGGGCCGCCACACCCGGCATACTAACCAGCAAAGGCAATTCCTCCAGCAGGCATAACTGATAGCCGTTATAAATATGGCTGCGGCAAAATTCGTCGCCATATACCGGGAAACAAAATCCTTTTTCATCGCGCAGGCTAAAATTATTAGTCCGGCAAAAACCGCTGCAAGCCCGGCCGGCGCTATGCCCGCCGCCAACCGCCCCCAGCGGGCAGTGCCGGCTGTTCATAACCTCCAGATTGCCAAAAACCTGAACCTCGGCCTTAAAACCGGCCGCCGACAAACGGCGGCCAACCGCCTCCAACTGCCGGCTGTTCAGTTCGCGGGAAAGCGCCGCCCGCTGCATATTGGTATATTGCCGTCGCCAGGCCAGAGCAGCGGCGCTGTTGAAGGTGTTCAAAGCCAAGTCCGCAAGCAGCGGCGGCTGCCAGTCAATTTCTGCTAAAAGTTCAAACCCCCAAAGATTGTTTACCAAAACACCAGCCAAACCGGCCTGCCGCCATTCCGCCAAGCGCCGCCGCCAGAGCGGCAGTTCCGCCTGCAAAGCAATGGTAGGCAAAACACCCCACGCGCCAACGGTCGCCAGCCGCCGCAAATCCGCCGCCGTTGAGGGCGCGGCAAAACGCTGCTGCCAACCTCGCCAATAAAGCAAATCCGCTCCGGCCTCGGATACAGCAATAGCTGCCGCCGGCGAATCCACCAAAACAGCCAGCTTGGGGCGGCCTCGGCGCGCAGGCGATTTAACCGGGCCAGTTTTTTCTATATTATAGCTATTATCTTTGATTTTCAGCCGCTTAACCGGCGGCAGAAGTTTTTCCTCCAAAGCCGCCAGCGCATCCCGGCGCAGTTGGTTGAGCACACTGGCCGGCAGCATAACGCCCTCATCCAAGTCCGCGGTTAACTCGGCCAAATACCAGCCGCTGCCGCCCAAACGCCCCAGCTGCTTTTGCAGCAAAGCCAAATCCGCCGGACGCTTTTGCGCCGCCGGTATCTGATAATCAGCCGTTGCCAGAACCGTTGTTCGCGCGCCGTCCGGGGCAGCCCCACTGGCCTGCAACAGCGGCTTTTCAGCCAACCGCCCCACAAAATGCAAATAAAGCGGCAGGGTGTCATATGCTGCGGCCGCAACCGCGCCGGCATTTTGCAAAGCGCTGTCCGCAGTTTTAAAAACCCGATCGCCCACCACCAGATTAGGCAAATGCAAAGCGCCCTGCAAACCGGCCAGCGGCAGGCGCACCCGACCGTCCGGCAGCAGCTGGCAATCCTTAACCACAAAACCCTGCCGGCCGCCCCGGCTGACCCAAATTTCCAGCCCGTCCCCGGGCCGCACTGTAGCATCAGCTGTATTGTCCAGCTTGATCAGCAGTTCGCGCTGACTGATTTTGTCCAAACGTCCCAGCTTAACGCCCCGGTTGCTTGGCCGCTCATAACTCATCAAATCGCGCCCCGGCTCTGTCTGCAAATAGGCCTGCGTAAAATCCCGGTTAAAAGCCTGACGCAGTTTTTGTTCGTCATAAGGTTCGCCCCGCTTGGCCGCCGCATAGGCCGCCGATACTGCCGCCACATATTCCGGCCGCTTCATCCGCCCCTCGATCTTCAGAGAAGCCACACCCGCCGCCGCCAGTTCCGGCAGTAATTCAATGGCGTTCAAATCCTTGGGCGAAAGCAAATGGCCCGCCTCGCCAACCGGTTTACCATTTCCATCCACCAGCTGATATTTCAGACGGCAGGGCTGGGCGCAGCGCCCACGGTTGCCGCTGCGTCCGCCCACCAGACTACTGAACAGGCATTGGCCGGAAAAGCAGATACACAGCGCGCCATGGCCGAAAACCTCCAACTCGGCGCGGCATTCGGCATGGATAGCCGCTATATCCGCCAGGCTGACTTCTCTGGCCAGGATTACCCGCTTAAAGCCCGCCTTTTCCGCCTGCCGCACCGCCGCCGCATTATGCAGGGTCATCTGGGTGCTGGCGTTTAAGGCAATTTGCGGATAATTTTCCCGCAGCAGGTCAGCCAGCCCCCAATCCTGCACAATCAGCGCGTCCACGCCCAGGTTATGCAGTTCCACCGCCTGGCGCAAAGCCGCCGGCAGCTCATCGTCCCTAAGCAGCGTATTCATCGCCGCATAAACCGCCGCGCCGCGCAAATGCGCCCAGCGCACCAGCCCGGCCAGTTCAGGCAGTTCAAAATTATCCGCATAGGCGCGCGCGCCAAAATTCTTGGCCGCCAGATAGACCGCGTCCGCGCCGCTGTTAACCGCCGCCAAAAAAGCCTCTCTGCTGCCCGCCGGCGCTAAGATTTCCAAATTGTCCAAATTATTTTGCATTTTTTTAAGAGCGCAGTTCGCCGCCCAACTCTTTAACCGCCGCCACAATATTGTCAAAAGCAGCGTTGACTTCTTCCACCGTCAACGTGCTGTCGGCCCGCTGGAAAGTCAGGTTATAAGCCAGACTGCGCCGGTTCGGCCCCAGGCTCAGGCTTTCATAAACGTCAAACAAAGTGATGGCCTCCAGATGTTTGCCGCCAGCGCCGGCAATTTTGGCCTCCAGCTCCGCCGCCGAGATTTTTTTGTCCAGCACAACGGCAATATCCCGCACCGCCGCCGGGAATTTAGGCAAACGATGATACAGAGCGCCGCCATTCAGCTGGCTGATCATTTCTGCCGCCGCAAAAAGTTCGTCCAAATTCAATTCCATAACCACCGGGCGTTGATTTAACTCATAAGCCGCCTGAACCCTGGGGTGAAGTTCGCCCAGATAACCGGCATAAGTATCGCCGATATAAAGCGCCGCGGCTCTCCCCGGATGCAAATACGGCAGCTTGGCCGCCACAAATTTAGCGCCAACAATCTTGCACTGCGCCAATAACGCCGTCAGCAGGCCTTTCATCTGGAAGAAATCATAAGCCTGCGCGCCCTGCTGCCAACCGGCGGGAGTCTGCCCGCAGGCCAAAACCGCCAACGTGTTCACCTCTGCCGGCAGCTCTTCCGGCTGTTCGGAATCAGGCAAAAACACCACGCCCTGCTCAAAAAGCAGCAAATCCTGATTGCGGCGGCTGTTGTTACGGGCGGCGCATTTCAGCAACCCCGGCAGCAAAGTAGTACGCATAATGCTTTGCTCTTCGTTCAGCGGATTTAAAATCTTAACCACATTGCGCAGTTGATCATCTTCCGGCAGCTGCAAACGTTCCCACTCCCGGGGGCTGATAAAGCCGTAATTAATCGTTTCGTTAGCGCCCAAACCAACCATGGCATTCTTCACATTCTCCAAAAAACGCTGCTGAGGCGTGCGTTTGCCCTCGGTCATTGCGCCGGTGGGTAAAGTGGTGGGGATACGGTCAAAACCCAGCAGGCGCGCCACTTCTTCAATCAGATCAACCTCCAGGCTGATGTCCTGACGATACAGGGGGATCGTTACCAGATAACCGTCATTATCCGGCGAATAAGCAAATTTCAGGGCCTTTATTGCCGAGAGCACCTCATCCTCACTAAAATCTGTTCCCAAAACTGCATTAACCTTAGCCGGACGCAGTTTAACCTGCAAAGGCTGTAGCTTAGCCCTGGCCTCCGGCGCAAAAACATCAATACAACCGGCCGCCGGTTTGCCGCCGCAGATTTCCGCCAGCAGCTGCATCGTCCGGCGCGAAACATCATCCAGCGCGGCAATATTCACGCCCTTTTCATAACGCTGCGAGGCCTCCGAGTGCAAACCCAGCGCGCGCGCTGTCCGTCTGATCGAAACCGGATTAAACACTGCCGTTTCCAGAAAAACATTTTTAGTATCAGAAGTAATTTCCGTATTTAAGCCGCCCATCACGCCGGCCACGCAAATCCCCCGGTCAGCGCCGTCGCAAATCAGCAGGTTTTCCGTCGTCAGCTCCCGCTGCTGCTCATCCAGAGTTACAATCTGTTCGCCCGCGCCGGCCCGGCGCACGATAATTGCATGACCTTGCAGAGTATCATAATCAAAGGTGTGCATCGGGCAGCCATATTCCAGCATTACAAAGTTACTGATATCCACCACGTTATTAATCGAGCGCACGCCGGCTGCGGCCAGGCAATGCTGCAACCAATAGGGCGAGGCCGCCAAATGCAAATCCTCCACCAGTCGCCCCAGATAACGCGGGCACAAATCCGCATCCTGCACCGTGATAGCCGCCAAATCGCCAACCTGCCGTTCGCTTTCGGTATAACTGATCTCCGGCAGGTGCAGTTCCGTCCCCAAAACCGCCGCAACCTCTCGGGCCAGATTAATCACGCTCAAACAATCACTGCGGTTAGGCGTCAAATCCAACTCCAACACCGGATCATTCAACAGCAAAGCGGCAATGCAGTCGTCCCCCACCTGAATGCCGGGGATGTCGTCCAAAATCCAGATACCGTCCGGCTCGCCAACCGCCGGCTGCACATTCAGCTCCTCCTTAGAACAGAGCATACCAAAAGAGCTGACGCCGCGCAGCTTGGATTTTTTAATTTTCTTGCCCACCACGTCCGAGTTATGCAGCGCCACCGGCACAATTTGGCCCACGCGTACATTGGGCGCGCCGGTTACAATTTGCAGCCAGCCCTGTTCGTTCAGATAATCAGTATAACCCTCGCCCATATCAAGCTGGCAAACCACCAGCTTGTCCGCGTCCGGGTGTTTATCAATCTGCATAATCCGGCCGGCGCGGATATTGCTGAGCATCTCGCCGGGATAGTGTACCAAATCCACCGTAATACCGGCGCTGGTCAGCTTTTCCGCCAACACATCAGCCGACACGTTTATATCCACATATCTTTTCAGCCAATCATAAGATACTAACATTTTCTGCCTCCATATATTTTATCAGAACTGCTGCAAAAAACGCACGTCGTTTTCAAAAATCACGCGCATATCGTCAATGCCATATTTCAGCATGGCGATACGTTCCACGCCCACGCCGAAAGCAAAGCCGGTATAACGTTCCGGATCATAGCCGGACATTCGCAGTACATTGGGATGCACCATACCAGCGCCCAAAATTTCAATCCAGCCGGTATCCTTGCAGGTTCGGCAGCCCGCGCCGCCGCAAAGCATACAGGAAATATCCACCTCCACGCTGGGCTCCGTAAACGGGAAGAAACTGGGGCGCAGGCGAATTTCCCGCTCCTCGCCGAACATCTGACGGACAAAATTCAGCAAGGTGCCTTTCAAATCGGCCAGCGAAATGCCCTCGTCAACCACCAGCCCCTCCACCTGATGAAACATCGGCGAATGAGTAGCGTCGTCGTCCCGGCGATACACCGCCCCCGGCGAGATCACTTTAACCGGCGCCTGCGGGCACAGCTTGTCCATAGCGCGCGCCTGCACCGGCGAGGTATGAGTGCGCAGTAAACGCTTGGCGTCAATATAAAACGAATCCTGCATATCCCGGGCCGGATGATCCGCCGGCAAATTCATGCGCTCAAAGTTATAATAATCCAACTCCACCTGCGGCCCCTCGGCAATGGTATAACCCATGCCCAAAAAGATTTCTTTCAGTTCGTCCATAACCAGCGTCAGAGGGTGGCGGCTGCCCTGCTTCACCGGCCGGCCGGGCAGAGTAACGTCCACCGTTTCCTTAGCCAGTTGGGCTTGCAGCGCCCTGTCCGCCAATTCCTGCTGTCGGCGGGCTAAATTCTGCTCCAAGGCCTGGCGCAAATCATTCACCAACTGGCCGGCTTTGGGGCGTTCCTCCGGCTGCAATTTGCCCATCGACTTGGAAATTTCTGATATTGAGCCTTTTTTGCCCAGATATTTAACTTTTAATTCCCGCAGCTGTTCGCTGGACGCTGCCTCTTGCAGCTCCCGCTCCATAGCCGCGCGGATTTCTTTAATTTTTTCAAGCATTTTTTATTACCTCATAATTTTACTATGCTTAAATCGCTAAGTGTATTAAGGATTCCATTTGCCTAACCTTACGGCAAATGGATTGTTCACACCCTGTAAACAGGGTTCACTCCGTTTCACTAAGCTCTGTCTACGCCTGCGGCTTGCCAATCGCTAAGTGTTCACAAAAAAAAGCATTTTTATCCCCGTTCGTCAACCAAGGATAAAAATGCTTGTGTATCCATAAGAAAAAAAACCGGCTTAAAACTCACCGCAAAAAGTGCGATAACAAACATAAGCCGAAACAGAACCGGTATTTTCAAACAGGTTCCAAAAAGCGTCAGCCGGAAATAATAGCGACGTCATCATTGCAATCCCTTCCTTTTTATCTCCGATTGAGGCGGAGATTTTTTCAGCTTATGGAATATTCCCTCTGTTGACTATATTATAGCATAACTTTAGCCAAGCGGCAAGGGAAAAAGATTAACAATAATGGCTTATTTTGTCGCATTATTTTGCTTGCCCGCCAGCAAAAAATAAAATTCCGGCAGCCACAGCCACATTAAGAGAATCCACACCGGCCTGCATTGGTATAGCAACCAGTTTAGAGGCCTGGCTACGCCAAAAATTAGATGGCCCGGCGGCCTCGTTCCCTAAAAGCCACGCCACCGGCCGCACATTTTGAAACTGCCGAAAATCCCGGCCGGCAGCGTCGGCACAAACCAACTCACAGTCAAGCTGCTGCAAAATTTCCAGGGCAGCCGCGCTGTCCAGCGCCAAAGACGGCAAATGGTATACCGCCCCCATGGCGGCCCGCACAACCTTGGGGCTGAACACATCGGCGCAGTCATTCACCAGCAGCACGCCGCCCAGCCCCGCCGCCCAGGCCGTCCGCAGAATGGTTCCCACATTTCCCGGGTCCTGCAAACCGTCCAAAACGGCCAGGTTTTTACCTTTTGCGCGCTGAACAAAATCAGCCGCGGATAACTGCGGAATGTGCAAAGCCAACAGCAAACCCTGGCTGGTTTCGGTCTGGCAGCAACTTTGCAGAATATCCGGCCGCACCGCTAAAACTCTGGCTCCGGCAGCTTCCGCCTGCCGCACAAGCTCCGCCGCCTCCGGGCGCAGTTCGCGGCCCGCCGCATAAAGCAGCAGTTCCGGCCGCATCGCCGGGTTAGCGGCAAGCATGGCTTCGCGCACGTTAGACAAACCCTCGGCCACAAAAAGCCCGCTGGCCCGGCGCTGTTTTTTATCCGCCAAACTGCGCACCAGCTTAACATATTGATTATTTTTAGAGCTGATAACCGCCTCTGCCATAGGGATACACAATTATTTTATCTCAAGGCCGCTTTAGCCTGATTGGCCAGCGCCGTGAAAGCCGCGGCGTCGTTAACTGCCAGATCAGCCAAAATCTTACGGTTAATTGTAACATTAGCCTTTTTCAAACCGTCCATCATCCGGCTGTAAGACAACCCGTTCAAACGAGCGCCCGCGTTAATACGGCTAATCCACAGCTTGCGGAAATCACCCTTCTTTTTGCGGCGATGTGCAAAGCTGTCGGCCATAGCTTTCATAACCTGCTGATTGGCGACTCTGAACAGCTTGGAATTAGAGGCGCGATAGCCCTTGGCAAATTTTAATATTTTCTTATGACGATGATGCTTCGTAAAGCCCTTTTTTACTCTGGTCATTTATAACAATCCTCCCGAAATTAAAATCTTGATTCTTCGGCTTGCTCTTAAAGATAGGGCAGGCAATTCTTCAAACGCTTACAATCAGCCTGGGTTGCAACAGTGGCTTTACGCAGATTTCTTTTGCGTTTCGGCGATTTTGTTTCCAGGATATGGCTGGCATAAGCCTTGTTTCTCTTCAGTTTGCCGGTACCAGTGGCGGAAAATCTCTTAGCCGCCGCCCGGCGTGTTTTCATCTTTGGCATAATAAACCTCCTCAAAAATTCAGCCCAAAAAATTCAGGCGCATTTTATCCAACATTAAAAACTTGTTTCGCAATTTACTTTTTTTGCCTTATCTGGGAGCCAAAATCATGGTCATATTCCGGCCTTCAACCTTGGCCGGCTTTTCCACCGAGGCCACGTCAGCCAAGCGCTCCGCCATTCTGCGGCAAAGCTCAATCCCCTGTTCCGGATGAGTAATCTCCCGACCGCGGAACATAATGGTAACTTTAACCTTATCCTTGCCGTCCAGAAATTTCTGCGCGTTTTTAGCTTTCACCTCAAAGTCATGCTCTTCGATGTTAATCCGCAGCTTTACCTCTTTCAAACTAACAATCCGCTGATTTTTTTTGGCTTCCTTATCCCGCTTCAGCTGATCAAAGCGATACTTGCCATAATCCATCAGCTTGCAAACCGGCGGCTTGGCATTAGGGGCAATCTCCACCAAATCCAGCTCGCGCTCATGCGCCATCCGCAAAGCCTCTTTCACCGATACAATGCCCAACTGCTCGTCGTCATTATCAGAAACCAAACGGATTTCAGCAGCCCGGATCTCCTCATTGATTCGCAATTCCTTAAAAATAACTTTCACCTCCAAATTTTGGCACAATTATATTAGCAGCAATATAATTTAGTCCTAGACAAAAAAATGTGGGGCAAAAACCTCGCTCCACAAAAACAATAACAGCCGCAGGCTTTACGCCCGGCCCAAACTGTTAATATTTACCCGCCAGCCCTGCCAGCCAGGTGAGAAACGAAATTTCTGCTTTAATTTTTGGCGCCAAATCAAACGCTTTGTCTATTTTAGCACACCTGGCTGTTTTTGTCAATACGCAGAACAACAAAATTTTTCTAATTAAACCCAACAGGAGCAGCCAATGCCCAAACCGCCCTGGCCGATATGGGCGCACAGGCTCAGCGGCAAATCGTCATACATAATATCCTGCCCCGGAAAGGCCTCGGCAATTTGGGCCAACCAATCCTCGGTTTCCGCCCTGTCAGCGCTGCCAGCCGCCAGAATATGCACCTGGCCCGCCTCCCAGCGGTTCTTAAATTTACCCTGCAAATCCTGTTGCATAGCTTCAATCATCATATTGCGGGCGCGTTTTTTACCCCGACATTTAGCATAAACATTCAATTTGCCCACGTCAAACTGCATAACCGGTTTCATATTCAAAATAGAACCCAACGCCGCCGCCGTGCTGCTGATTCTGCCGCCCCGCACCAGATGTTTCAACTCATCCAGAAGCACATAAATTGTCATATTCAGGCGATGTTCCTGCAAAATTTTCTGCACCCCCGCCGCGCTTTCGCCCTGCTCAAGCAAGTATATAGCGTCCAAAACCGAACGATGCATCGGCGTAGCCACCCGACCGTTATCCACCACCCAAACCCGGCCGGCATATTTATTATCCTGCGACATCATCACCGCAACCTCACAACTGCTGCTAAGGCCGCTGCTCATTGGAATATGTATAATTTGTTCACATTCCGCCAGCGCCTTGTCCCAAAGTTCGGCAATAGCCAACGGCGACGGCGAACTGGTAGCAATTTCCGCCCCGGCGTTCAGCTTGGCAAAAAAATCCTGGCGGGTTAAATTAACATTTTCATAATAACAGCCGCCATCAATATAAAAAGGCATTGGCAAAAGCCAAATACCCAATTTTTTAGCTTCTTCAGGTAAAATACCGCTATTGCTATCGGTTACAATACCAACCTTCATCACAAAATCACCTCAACGCCCTGTTCAGTAAATTAACTATTATTAAATAGTTTAACTCCCCAATATTAAGTGAATATTAATTTTGCCCACTGATTACTCCGAGGGAAAAAGTTGCTTTTTGTAAGTTTATGTGCTATAATAGATAATATATAAAATACACTCGCCTACATAAAAAACCTAAAAAAGAAAGGTAATATTATTTTAATGAGAAGAAAAAAAAACAGTAAATCCAAGCTTTTTTTCAAACTTTTGGGCTATGCCGTTTTAATCATCATTTTGCTTTCTATCGCCCTAACCATTTACAGCGTATTCGGCCCCAAAGAGGACTTTACTACGCCAATCAAAGACGGCTACGCTATCATCAAGGAAAGTTCGCGCTCAGCTTATATTGTCAACACCAAAAGCGAAAATCCGGACAGGCCCGTAATCAACAGCATTGTTATTTCCTATGCGGTCAGCGGCCAATATATTGCCGTCAAGCAAACCGCCGTGCCGGAAACGGAAGACATCAAACCGGATTATACCAACTATTGCTATTGGTTAATCGACACTGCTAACGGCCAAATTGACGGTTCTTTCAACAGCGATGATGATTTTAAGGCAAAATGTCAGGAGTTACAGTTGGATTTCAACGAATGGATCGGCGCTTAAGCCAAACGAAACGTCTTTATTAAAGGCTGGCTGCTAAATTTTAGCAGCCAGCCTTTTTATATGGCAAAAATATTTAAAAATATCTACAACATCTTCAAATATTTTTCAAACATCACGCCATCGCGTATCGAGGCCCCGGCAGCCGCCGTATCCTTAGCCGCCAAATAAACAAAGAACGCGCTTTTCTCCAAAGCCGACTGCATATCCAAACCGGCAAGCAGCGATCCGCACAACACCGCCGAAAAAACATCACCGGCGCCGTTATAGTAAGGCTCCACCGCCGGCTCCTCCACCCAGTAGAAATGATTCTGCGAAGCGTCAAAAGCCAAATTAGCCAGCATCCCAGCCTTAGAGCGCACACCGGTCAGCACCACCTGGCCGGAGCCTAAAGAGGCCAATTCTTTAACCAATTTCAGCGCAGCGGTTTCGTCAATCCGTTCGCCGCAGTATTCTTTATCCAGTAACAGGCAGGCTTCCGTAATATTAGGCGTAATAACGTCCGCCTGCCGCACCAGCTCTTTCATAGACTCGCAGATCTCCGGCGTGCAGGTAATATAAGGCTTGCCGTTATCACCCAACACCGGATCAACAAAAATCAGCGGTTTGTTTTCCCCGGCGCGTTTCTTAACATCCCGGATAAACGCGCCAACAATATCCGCCTGTTTTTCCGAACCTAAAAAACCGGTATATACTGCGGCAAAGTTTAACTCCAGCTTTTGCCACTCCGCCAAATATTCAGTTAAATGTTCCGTATAATCCTGAAAGAAATAACTCTCATAACCAGTATGATTGGATAAAATAGCCGTAGGCAGCGGACAACACTGAAAGCCCATCACCGATAAAATGGGCATTACCACCGTTAAAGAACAATGGCCATAACCAGACAAATCATTAATTGCCGCCACCAAAGGGGTTTTTTTCATTTCCTATTCCTCCCATTAAAATTAAACAGGCTGTGCCGGCTCAAAACGATAAGCCGGAGCGTCGCCCCAAAGACGTTCCAAATTGTAATAATCGCGCTGTTCATCCGCAAAAATATGCACCACTAAAGCGCCATAATCCAACAGAATCCATTCCGCTTCGCGATAGCCCTCAATACGCAAGGGTTTCAAACCTTGTTCGGCCAGTTTTTCTTCAATATTGTCGCTGATCGCTTTCAGCTGCGGTTTGTTGCTGCCGGACATAATCAAAAAATAATCGGCCACCGGCGAAACATTGCGCAAATCAATGCCCACAATATCCCGAGCCTTTTTGGCCCAGCCAAAAGCCGCCGCCGCTTTAATCAAATCGTCCAGATTATCGGTATCCAGCCCGGCCGCCGCCTCGTCCGCCGTCAACTCTTTGGTTTCCATATCCCGCGCCGGCTGTTCTTCATTATTATGTTGCAATTTATCCTGATTTAATAACTCCTGCAAATTCTCTTTATCAGTCATCTTCTCTACACTCCCATTTTTTTATAATACGCCCACGCCTCATAGGCCAGAGGATGGACAAAGCTTTGTTCACTTTCCAAAAATCCAATCACACCCTGCATACAGGCGTTAATCCCGGCGGTTAAATTCTGCTGCACCGCCGCCCTGATCTGCGGCAAATCCGGAAAATCCCGTCCCGGTTCAATCAAATCAGCTACAAAGATCAGGCTTTCCAGCAGCGTCATCGCCGGCCGCCCCAGTGTATGCCACAGGCAGGCCCCCTGCACAGCTCCGTTCAGCCTTGGATACTGCGGTTCCAATTCCGCCAGCAGCACCGCGCCAGCCGGAGCGTGCCAAAGCTGCTTATGCTGCAAAACCCCAGCGTCCCCACCCAGCGCAGATTTTTTCAGTAAAGCCAGCTGTTGTTCCCGCGGCAATTCCTTGGCAATATCATGACACAAACCGGCCAAAAAGGCCTCCGCCGGGTCCGCGCCATATTTTTCCGCCAAAAGGCTGGCCGTCTGCGCCACGCCCAGGCTGTGCTGCAAACGCGCCTCGCCCAGGCGGCTGCGCACCAATTCGTATTCATCCTGATAAATCTTGATATAATCCATGCTTATAAATATACATCTCCACAGTTTCCGGTAATAAGTATTTAATCGGCTCGCTCCGCGCCACCCGGCCCCGGATATCGCTGGAAGAAATCGCCAGCGCCGGCACCTCCAAAAAACCCAGTTTAGCCGTAAGTTTGGGCGAGGCCTGAAAATCATCCAAACGATAGCCCGGCCTGGTGGCGGCAATAAAACTGCAAAAATCAGCCAATTCATCAATCTGCCGCCACTGCATAATCTCCAGCACAGCGTCGGCCCCGGTTATAAAAAACAACTCCGCCGAATCGCCAAATTTTTGATGAAAAGCGCGAACGGTATCATAAGTATAAGAAATCTGCTCCCTTTGTACCTCCCAATCAGAAACAATAAAATTCTGATTAGGCGCCGTTGCTAACAGCGTCATCAAAAGCCGCTCCGAGGCCGGCGTCAGCTTATGCGACAGTTTATGCGGCGGGCGGCCGGATGGCACAAAAATCACCTGATCCAGTTTAAACAAATGACGCGCCGCCTCTGCCGTAACCAAATGGCCATAATGAATGGGATCAAATGTGCCGCCCATAATACCGATCCGTTTCTTAGCCAAACCATTCACCCTCTTAATTCAGATAGCCCAAAAAGCCGAAGTCAGCCGGATACTGCCGCCGGCGGAAACCGGGATCCACCGACCAGGCCGCCGCCACCGCCAAAACCAGCTTTTCATCCGGAATAATCGGTCTGAATCCCGGCTGATATTTCTCGCGCATCTCCGTAATAAAGCCCGGATTAATGGCAATTTCTTCTTCAGTCGGTTCGCCGATCAGCCAAATCAAATCCTGCAATTCACCGCTGTAACCATAAGCGCGGAAAATTTGTCCATCCCGGATGCCCACCCAGCCATGGTTATTTAAGCCGCGCATGGTGGAGAAAAAGCAGGCGTTGCCAAACTTGCGGCAAATTTCTTTAAGCCAGGGGATATTTTCTGCCGAGCGGTTCATATCGGCACGCTCCCAAAGAGTTTTGCCGATAACCAACACCCAGCCGCCCAGCGACGGCGAAACATAAACCAGGTTATTGTCGGCGTAGGCCTCCTGCAAGCCCTTGCTCCAGTTAGCCGTCTGCACATCGTCCAAACGCAGCGCCGCGATTACTTCCGACGGCTTAAAACCGGGCACCGCCAACCAGGCCATTTTGGGCCCAAAGGGAATCGGTGTTTCCGGCAGGGGAATATCGCCGGCCTCCTCCTTGGTCAGACTCGACAAATCCGGCATCGGTTTAGGCGTCATACCCACCGCGCTGGCCAAACCGTTGGCCTGATTATTGATAAAACCAAAACTGCTGGCCACCCCCGGCGGAATCCGCTGCAAATTGGGAGCAGGCTCCGGCTCGGCCGGAATCTTCTGCATAACCACAGTTTCTTCCATATTGCCAGTCAAATCATTATTGTTTGCCAAAGCCGGGCCGGCTGTTTTTTCCGTTGGCGTATCTTCCGCCGCCTCCAGCCCGGAAAGCACAATAGTAGCCTCTTTATCTATTTCTGCGTCAGTTTCATTTGGCGCGTCCGGCGCCGGTTCATCCTGCGGCTCATCCGCCAAAATAGCCTCGTTCTCCTCGGCGCTGATTATGCGGGTAGCTTCTTCGTCCAGCTCCTCGGCCAGTTCCTCTGCGGGCTTCTCCGCGCCGTTTTCCGCCACAACGCCATGGCGCAGCGCCTCCAACACATCGGCCGCCGCCAGCGCGTCAGCGTCGCCGGCATTTTTATTAAACTCTTCCGCGTCCGCCACGTTCAATCCGGCCTGGATTCGGTCAATAGCGTCGGTATAATCGGGCTGCTCCGCCGCAGAGGGCGTGGCCACTTCCTGCCCCTCCCAAAAACTCTGGGAAAAAGAGGCCACCGTATTAACCGTCGCCAGGGGTTGCTCAAATTCCGCCGTTTTTTCCAGATTACCCCCCGGCAGGTTTGTGTCCGCCAAACTATCCTCCAACGATTCAGCAGCCGAGGCAAACGGGCTTTCAATATCCGGCAGTTCCAGTTCCGCAATAGGGGCGGCGGCCTCTACATCGTCCAGCAGCGGCGAAAGTTCCGGCAAAGGAACCGATTCACGAATCGCCTTTGTCCCCCAAATTGCAAAGCCCAGCAAACCAATAAACATTCCCAGCAACACAACCGCCGGGCCAATAAACACCTCAAAATCAAACACAAGCCAACCCCCTTATCGGCTTAATCTTATTCGGCATAATCAAATTCCCGACCGGCAATCTGCACCAAATCCCCATCCTGCGCGCCCGCCTCCCGCAAAGCGGCGTCCAAACCAATTTTAGTCAAAATATTTTGCAGCCGCCGCAAAGATTCCTCATGCTCCCAATCGGTCATCATCACCAGCTTTTCCAGCTTTTGACCGCTAACCTGCCAAAGGCCAGGCTCCGCCTGCTCAATCACGAACTCCGGTTCAGCGGTAACTTTCGTCAGCTTGCCTTCGCCATCCCCGACCATATCCGGCAAAGTTGGCAAAGGCGTAGTCTGCAAGATTTCAAAAACCTGATACATCAATTCCCGAAGACCGCCGCCCGTTAAAGCCGAAACCGCAAACAGAAGATAATCGCGCCCGGACTCCGCCAAACGCCGTTTAAACTCCTGCAAGTTCTCCGCCGCCTCCGGCATATCCATTTTGTTAGCCACCAATATCCGGCGGCGTGCCGCCAAATCCTGCCGGTACAGGGCCAGCTCCTTGTCTATCACACAAAATTCTTCCCAGGGCGAAAGCTCGCCCAAGCCGCTCATATCAATCACCTGCATCAACAGACGCGAGCGCTCAACATGACGCAAAAAACGATGCCCCAGGCCCACGCCCTCGGCCGCGCCCTCAATCAAACCGGGAATATCCGCCAAAACAAAACTCATTCCCGGCTCCAAATTAACCACGCCCAGGTTGGGGTGTAAGGTGGTAAAAGGATAATCGGCAATTTTTGGCCGGCTGCCCGACACCCTGGAAATAATTGTACTTTTGCCAGCGTTGGGCAAACCCACCAGCGCCGCATCCGCCAAAAGCTTCAGTTCCAAACGCAGCCAGCGTTCTTCGCCCGGCTCGCCTTTTTCCGCAATTTCCGGCGCACGGTTACGCGCCGACTGAAAACGCGCATTGCCGCGCCCGCCGCGCCCGCCCCGCGCCACTACCACACGCTGATTTTTCTCCACAATATCAGCCAGAAGCTCGCCGGTTTCCGCATCGCGCACCAAAGTTCCCACCGGAACCTTAACAATCAGCGGCTCGCCACTTTTGCCCTGCATATTTTTGCGCATACCGTTTTCGCCGCGGCTGGCCTTATAATGCTGACGATATTTAAAATCCACCAGCGTTGTCAGGCTCTCATCCGCCACAAAAACCACGTCGGCGCCTTTGCCGCCATCGCCGCCCGAGGGGCCGCCCAAAGGCACATATTTTTCCCGTCTAAAGGTTACGATACCGTTGCCGCCGTCGCCGCCTTTGACAAAGATTTTCACATAATCATAAAACATCCAAGCTACTCCAAATCTTTTCAAATCAACTTATTCTATACTATTATATCACATGAATATTAGTTCTGCAATTTATTTTTCCAAAAAAATTAAAACGACACAGAAATAGTCTGTGCCGTTTTAGAGAAAGCATACTTCGCTTTAAGCAGTTTCCACTGCATAAACGCTAACCTTTTTACGGGTTTTATCTTTACGCTCAAATTTAACTTTGCCGTCCACCTTGGCAAACAAAGTATCATCCTTGCCCAAACCAACATTAACGCCGGGATGGAAATGTGTACCGCGCTGACGCACGATAATAGAACCAGCTGTTACCAGCTGACCGTCATGGCGCTTTAAGCCAAGCCGTTTAGACTCGCTATCACGACCGTTTTTAGAACTGCCGCCTGCTTTCTTGTGTGCCATGAAAGCCCACCTCCTTTATATTCTGCAATCTGCATTATTTTTGTGTAAATAGCCTCAAATTAGGCATTAATCGCCTCAACCTGTACTTTAGTGAAAGGCTGACGATGTCCATTCTTCTTTTTGCTGTGCTTTTTAGGCTTGTAATGGAAGACCACAACCTTTTTAGCCTTGCCATGCTCCAGCACTTTCAGGCTGACGCTGGCGCCCGTCACAGTGGGATTGCCCACCTGCAAAGCCTCGCCCTCGCCAACAGCCAGTACCTTTTCCGCCTGCACAACAGCGCCGGCCTCGGCTTTAATCAACTCCACGTTCAGAATGTCGCCCTGCTTAACCCGATACTGCTTGCCGCCGTTTTCAATAATTGCGTACATTTTTTACACCTCCTATGCCAAAGACTCGCCCCAGCAGGTGGCCATAATGCGCTTTCGCCCAGCCAGCCTTTTGTCAGCCGCCAGACAACCTGCCATGAGTGCGGTTTACCTACATACCAAAAATGATACGCCATGTTTAGCCATTTTGATATATAACTTTATAAAGTTTAACACACTAACCGTCTGTTGTCAAGAGATTTTTTCGGCAAAATTTTCAATTTATGTAGGAGTTACAATGATATGTAACAAAAGAAAGTAGTAGCAAATAGTAAAGACATGTGTTAAGGTTAAGTTGCTTAGAGAAAAACCGATAAAGCTGACCTGCCATTACTTTTGGCAGTCAGCTTTTTTTGACATTTTCTTCCAAAATTTATAGATTTTTCACTCACCTTATGCTATAATATATATGCTATGCGCCTCTGGCAGAAAGGAGGTGGGAAAATGCAATTTTTCTGTTCCATAGCCACTGCTATTATGGCAAATATAATCTCCTATTATATTTGTAAATGGTTAGATAGTAGACGGCGATAGTTAACCTAGGTCTAAGCCGCACCTATGTACAAGCGAAATAGAAAACCCCCAGACGCAACCTGGGGGTTTTCGTTTTACATTTTTTGTGAGAAAATGCAACTTCTCTGTTTTTTCCAAGTCCTATTATAACACCCACAAAGTTCTCTGTCAATACCCTCTGACCTGATTTTTACCTAATTAATAAAGCTGGCCTGTCATTGCTTTGGACGGTCAGCTTTTATTATTCTCAATTTCATTTTCAATATAAGCAACCAACTCACTTGGCCGCATATCTAACGCTAATGCAATTCTCCAAATAGTTTCAAAGTTTGGCTGCTTTTTACCATTTTCAATCATAGTAAGATGTGTACGCGCTAAACCGGCAAGCCCGCTCAACACCTCCTGTGATAACCCTCTTGAATCTCTTATTTTGCGCAAGGCTTGAGCAACTATCTTGTTATCAAATAACACTATATCACCTCGCAAAATTTCTACATAAATATTTTATGAGAAAAAGCGAAGAATATAGTCTGCGATAGTAGACATAATAAAAATATTTTGTTATAATATATTCAGTTTATTGCATCTTTATTTGCCTCTCGCCATATCGGTCAGCAAATTCTAAGAAAAAAAACTGACCGGCCATTGCTTTTGGCGGTCAGATTTATTTTATGAAATCTTCTTTATCGGGAACATATTCAGCAATATCAGATAACTTACAATTTAACGCTATACAAATTTTATTCAAAGTTTTGGTTTCCACATTATCATTGGCTTTAAGCCTGCGAATAGCTTTGCTGTCAATACCACATTTTTCTCTTAACCAATATGTCGACACATTGTTTTCATTCATTGTAACCCATAATTTATCAAAAACTATCATGATGTATCCCCCCAATCTCTATTGACAATCAATATTATGGGGATTATAACACCTATAATTAAGGGGATATAATCCTCATATGACCATTTATCTTTATAAAAATGGATTAAGGAGATTATTATATAATGAAAGTTTGTGCATTTGCCAGTCACCGACCACATAATTACACATAACACCTCCTACTTATATTTTACAAAAAAACTAAAATAATATCGTGCAAAAACGCATCATATCGTTATAATTTTAATAACACGTTCACACAATCAAACAGTCGCTATCCTAAATGGCGCAACTGTTTGAAATGGTTCACACTAAGCTCTGTCTGCGTTCCAGCAAAGCTGGACCTTGCCAGTCGCTAAGTGTTCACACAAAAACAGACGTTTCATTCAGCAGAAACGCCTGTTCAAAACTAAAATACTTTATTGTTATGTATCAGGTTTTTTTAGTCAGGGGCCTAAGCCAGCCATACAACAGCGAGCGATACACCGGCACATAAATCACCGGCGCTAAAAAGCAGTTGACCAACGCCCCGCCCAAAATAATCTTGCTGATGTAAGTCATCGAGAAAAACGCGCCGGAAAGTATCCCCGCCAACAAAGCATAAAGCAGACAATTAGCCGCGTGTACCACAAAAACGGAAAGCAGCGCAATAAAATAGTTTTCCTTAAACAACCCCTTGGTAAAAAGACCGCAAAGAAAACCCGTAAGCCCCCAAACCAAAAAGTTTAGCCCCACAAAGCGGCCAATAATCAAATCCTGCAACAGGCCACAAAAAAGCCCGTGCGCCAGCCCCGACAGGCTGCCCCGCAAAACTCCGGCAAAAACCGGGAAAAACAATAAAAGCTGCGGGCAGAACACCCCCCAGCCTAAATTGCTCAACACCCCATATTGCAGCAAAAAAGCTGCCAGATACAAAACGGCCAACACCAGATAGCGCCGCCAATTAAGCATAAACGCCCTCCTTAAAGCAGGTTCTCCCCGGCTTTAGTTCTGGGGAACCAACACCATAACTTCTTCCAGATGATAAAAATCCACATAAGAACGCACGTCGATATTCAACATCAAACCGTCGCTCTGCAAATCAATATTGTTGATGTAGCCCACCAACAAACCCTGCGGATAAATGCCGCCATATCCGGAGGTTATCACCTGCTGATAGTTTTCAATTTCCGCATCATAGGGAACATGGATCATCCGCAGGTTAGCAGTTTCCGTATCGCCCTCCACCACGCCAATAGTGCGGGTATTTTGTACCATCGCGCTAACCGCGCCCTCTCTGGCCGTAACCAACAGAACCTCTGATTCATGCTCGGAGGTGTTGTTGATTCTGCCCACCAGGCCCTCGGCGCAAACCACCGGCATACCCGACTTAAAGCCGTCTGCCGAACCACCGTTAATGCGGAGCGTCTTATACCAGGTGCTTGGCTCGCGGCTGATTACGGTGGTGGTATGATAATCAAACTTTTGGCTGTAGTCGTCCACCGCGTTCAACAGCTTATTTAAACGCTCGTTTTCCAATTTATATTCGTCAATTTGCACCAGCTGCAAACGCAGGGCGCTTAATTCTTTACGCAGCTCCTCGTTTTCCGCGCGCAGGTTGTCCAAACCCTCCAGATAGGCTCCCCAGTTGCCTATATTCTCCGCTATCACTCTTGCGCCGTTCTGCATGGGCGCCAATATATCCCGCAAAATGGCCTCCGGCTTAGAGATATTTTCCCGCTCGGTGGAGGTTTGGCTGGCAATATACAGCACCAGCACCACCAGCACCAAAACAATGCCGGCAATCAGGCCTTTTTTTCTATTAGGAGTCAAAAACTACACCCTCCAAACTCAATAAAAACCTCCAGTTCAAATTATTTGCGCCCATTATCCAGAATGTGAATATTTTCCAACACCTTGCTGGTACCCAACACCACCGCGTTCAGCGCCTGGTCGGATAAATGCACCATAATATGGGTTTCCATAGAAACCAGCTTGGGCAGCCCGCGCAGCAGCGATCCGCCGCCAGCCATCACAATACCGCGGTCCATAATATCCGCCGCCAGCTCCGGCGGGGATTTTTCCAGACAAATCTTGATCGCGTCAATAATCGCCGCCACCGGCTCGGCCAACGCCTGATTAATCTGGTCGGTGGTAATGGTAACAGTTTTGGGCAGGCCCGTCATCAGGTCCCGGCCGCGCACCGAATAGGTTTCGCCCATCTCCTCCCGCTCCAGATAAGCGGAACCGATCTGAATTTTAATTTCTTCGGCGGTGCGCTCGCCAATCGCCAGATTAAAATTCTTTTTGATATAGTTAACAATCGCCTCGTCCATTTTATCGCCGGCCACCCTAACCGAATGAACCGTAACCAGGCCGCCCAGAGAGATCAGGCCAACCTCGGTAGTGCCGCCGCCAATATCCACAATCATATTGCCCACCGGCTCCATAACCGGCAGCCCCGCGCCAATCGCCGCCGCCATCGGCTCCTCAATCAGATAGGCCTCCTTGGCGCCGGCATTAAGCGCCGCCTCGCGAATAGCGCGTTCCTCAACTGTCGTAACGCCGGAAGGCACGCAGATTACAATACGCGGCCGCGAGAAAATAGAGCGATTTTTAATCGCCTTATCAATAAAATACTTCAACATACTTTGAGTCGTGTCAAAATCGGCAATCACGCCGTCCTTAACCGGTCTGATTGCCTTAATGTTGCCGGGCGTGCGTCCCAGCATTTTTTTTGCATCGTTACCAACAGCCAAAATTTTCTTTGTATTATTATCAATCGCCACCACAGACGGTTCAGTCGTAATCACATCGCGGCCCTTCACATAGACCAGCGTATTGGCAGTTCCCAAATCAATACCAATATCTATATTAAACAAGGTTTCTTGGCTCCTTTCCCAATGAGCGCTATAAAACAACAATGTCCTCTATCAAACGTATTATTTATTATTATATTATATTTTACCCCTTTAATACAACAGCTTTTTAGAATTTTATCTAATTTTTTTCCTAATATTTTATTTTTTTTCAGTCAAAACACCATCCGGCAACAATTCAGCCGCCAAACTAAGCGGCAAACCGACAATATTATCGAAATCCCCGACAATATTCGCCACAAATTTAGCGGCGCCGCCCTGCACCGCATAAGCCCCGGCCTTATCCAACGGCTCGCCGCCCGCCACATATTCGGCAATTTCTTCCGGCAATATTGCCCGAAAGGCAACCCGGCTTTCCGCCGCGCCGCTTTGCAGCCGCCCCTGATACCAAACCGCCACGCCGCTGAAAACGCTGTGTTCCCGGCCTGATAAAGCGGCCAGCATTCGGCGGGCCTCCGCCGCGTCGGCTGGTTTGCCAAAAATCTTGTCCGCCAGCGCTACCACCGTATCCGCCGCCAAAACACACTCATCCTCTGCCAGCGGCCTTTGGACAGCCGCCGCCCGAGCTTTCAGTTCCGCATTGCGCCGCGCCAGTTC